>JAYRWT010000001.1:0-2329 GCA_041917855.1 Patescibacteria group bacterium
AGATGCCTTTGAGATTGAGCAACTTGTAGGGCGATACCGATGCGTAGCTTTTCGAACCCTCTGCCTTTAGATAGTCAAACGCGACGGTTTGCCGAGCAACGATTGCTTTCTCCAAGACGCGGAATGCCTGCTCCTTTCCGGCCAGATTCTCATAGTGGTGCCCTTTGATCAGTAGCGCTTCCTGAACCCGACTATCGAAAATGTCGCGCAAAAATTCGTCGCTTAGGGATGGAAAGAGCCCCCGAACCCCAGCCAGACTGGCAAAACGCTCGATGTCCTTGGTGCTCAACTTGCCAAGAAAAGTGGCATCAAGGTGATAGTTCCCATTTGTTTTCTGCAACGGCAAGTAGGCAAAACGCTCGTTCAGATCGCGCTGGATAGTCCTAAGATTGACACCAAATTCCTCAGCAAGCGCAACGGGATCAAGCTTTTCTCCCTGATTCAGCTTCACCAGCATTTGCGCCAGTCGATAAACCAAGGTGTCGTGATTGTCGGATGCCATGAGGATGCCAGTTGCCTAAAAAGAATATGCGGCAAGTATCCATCAACTCGACGACAGGGTACGTCGTTTTTCCCTTGGCTAAAGCATTAATCGCCGAGCCTCTCTCCATCAAGACTTTTTGTTGTGCTACGTAGTTAACGACACGACCTGTCAGCTCTGGTTGCCATGATGGCGCCCATAGTCACTTCCCTATTAAAGGAGATCACCATGTTTTGGACGTTTCTACTGCTTACCGCTCTTGCAGCGCTCCTGATCAAACTTGGAGCCGTCTCTGTAATGGTCAGCGTGCTGTCTATGGGGCTACAGGCAGCTATAGTCGTAATTGCAATCCTGGCTGCGCTGTTGTTCTGGAAAACGCTATCTAACCCGATCGGTCAATCACCCGAGTAATTGGAAAAAACGGCAGCGAGGCATTGGCGGACTTTGATTGCTCGTTGCTCCGAATCAAGCCTGTGGAGAGCAAGCAGCAATGAGGCCACCGCGTCGTCTTCACAGTAAAGGTAGGACAGGGGCGCGTTCAAGACTTCCGCAATCAGCTTTGCCGTTGGGAGAGGAGGTTCGTGTACTCCAAGCTCGTACCGACTAATGCGAGCTCGGCTACTTGACTCGTCAATTCCAATGGCAACCCCAATCCTTTCCTGTGGCCAACCAAGCTCTTCACGCAGGCTACGCATCCTGTGTCCGACAATAGAAAGAGAGGGCGGGGAAGAACCGCTAGGCATGTTGCGAGTTTCGTTACAAGCAACCGCCAAGTCGTCACGTTATTCGTTACACTTAATGTCGTTAGCCACCCTGTGTGCCAATCGTTTACGATGATGCCACTTAGATACACTAAACAACGCTGTGGTAATAGGTGAATGATGAAAGACGTCTTCCAGAAAGTATCAACATCAATTTCAGAAGCAGCTAAAAAGACGTCACAAGCTGTGACAGAGGTCATTGAGCATGAAGATACTCAAGCTGCTTTGATCTGGGCAAAACGGACTGCTAACACTGTTGCGGATGAAACTGCTCGCCTTGGAAAAGAAGTTGCCCGATCGGATATGGCTAAAGATGCTGCAACAGGTGCAGCCATCGGTGCAGCCGTTGCTGTTCCTATCCCAGTAATTGGCCCAGCAGCAGGCGCAGTTATTGGTGCAGGACTAGGCATTTATAAAAACCTTACAAAACCCACCACAAAAGCCAGTTCCCTCAGTGCTCTGGCCGATAAGCCTGAGAAATCTGCTGCATTAGTTCCCGATATATATCAACAACTAATGAACCTTGACGAGTTGCGACAAAAGGGAATATTGACCGAAGCGGAATTCCAAAACCAGAAGGAAAAACTGCTTAATCCGACGAATACTCCATAATCTCTCAAAGAAGAATATTTTATGAATAGAAGATTCACTATATTTTTACTACCGTTTTTTCTCATCGCTTGCGGAGGAGCAGAGTCAGAAGCCAAAAACGCAGTGCTGAAGAGCCTGAAAGACCCAGACTCAGCAAAATTCAGCACATTCACCAACATAGACGATAAGGCTGCCTGCCTAACAGTCAATGCCCGAAACTCAATGGGCGGCTACACAGGGGATCAACAGGCATCTCTAATCAAGCAGGAAGGGCAATGGATCGTGGTTGGTATCGACAAATTTGCTCATGAGTTGTGCGTGAAAATCATGTCTGACTTTGCAGCCAAGAAGTAATCCCTAGCTGTGAAGAGTCAAGACGTTGTTATGTTTTGCTGAGAGGCGGGACATTGGGACTTGGCTGCCGATGCCTTGGTGCGGACGATGCCAGTTATAGAAATGATTCCATTCAGCCAGGGCGGCCCCGCGTTCATCTGAG
>JAYRWT010000002.1:0-2106 GCA_041917855.1 Patescibacteria group bacterium
AGGAGCTGCACCGCGGTTCACAAATGGTAGCACATCGAGAGCTTTTTGAGCTGGCATGTGGCGGATCTTGTCAATAACTACACGTACTTTACGTGGAGCTAGACGCAGACGACGGGTTGTATGAGTCAGTTCTAGCATGATTTAGGCTCCCATCTTTGCTTTTTTACCACCATGGCGAATGAACTTGCGGGTATGCGCAAACTCACCAAGCTTGTGGCCTACCATATCTTCGACGATGTATACAGGAAGGTGTACTTTACCGTTGTGTACGCCAAGGGTTTTACCTACCATCTCTGGGGTAATAGTACAGGTACGAGCCCACGTCTTAATGACAGTCTTGTCGCCTGGTTTCAGAGCAAGCACCTTTTTGAGAAGGCGTTCGTCTACGTATGGTCCTTTTTTGAGTGAACGTGACATGGCTCTGATTATTTCTTACGACGAGAGATGATAAATACGCTCGTTGGGTTCTTACGCTTACGCGTCTTTACACCAAGAGCAAGTGCTCCCCATGGAGTTTTAGGTCCCTTGCGCAGACCGATTGGGCTGTGACCTTCACCTCCACCGTGTGGGTGGGACTTAGGACTCATTGATTTACCCTTAACGGTTGGGCGGATACCAAGGTGACGCTGACGACCTGCCTTACCAATCACAACTGATGAGTGCAGGATGTTGCCGAGCTGACCAATGGTCGCGCGACATTCAACTAAAACCTTGCGTAGCTCGCCGCTCGCAAGCTTGATGGTAGCATATTTTCCTTCTTTGGCCAAGAGAGTAATAGATGTACCAGCAGAGCGGCCCATCTGACCACCAAAGCCAGGCTTAAGTTCAACGTTGTTGATCTGTACACCAATTGGAATGTCCTTAATCTTGAGTGCATTTCCAGGGCGAATCGGGGCGCCTGTGCCATTCATGATCTTATCGCCAACCTTCAGCTCAAGTGGAGCCAGGATGTACTTTTTGCTGCCATCGGCGTACGCAACGAGTGCAATGCGCACAGAACGATTTGGATCGTACTCTAGGGTTTCAACTACACCCTGAATACCGTCGTTATTGCGCTTGAAGTCGATAACACGGTAGAGACGAGCAGCACCACCGCCCTGGTGACGCACGGTAATGCGACCAGAGAAGTTACGGCCAGCCTTTTTCTTGTGCGGGCGAAGGAGTGGCTTATGTGGCTCAACCTTGGATAGACCAGCAAAGTCTTGCGAGGTCATGCCGCGGCGGCCATCGGAAGTTGGTTTGTAGTGTTTGAGGGCCATGGCTACTTGTTCTCCTTGTTAGCCTCTGGAGTAGCAGGTAGGAATTCGGTGATATGCTCACCGGCCTTTAGACGCACAATCGCCTTTTTGGTGGCCTGGGTTTTACCCATAACACCCTTAAAGCGACGCACTTTACCCGGAAGGTTGATGATGCGTACATCTACAACGTGCACCTTAAACTGCTTCTCGATCTGTTTTTTGACGATGTCTTTGTTTACAACACGTGGCACCTTAAAGGTGTACGCTGAAACCGCACCCTTTTCTTCAGAGATCAGGGAGTACGACTTTTCAGTAATATGTGGGACTAGTGGCTTGTTCATACGGTTGGCGTAAAGTGTTGCTCAAGCGCCTGCAGGGTTGCTGCATCCATAAGGATTACGTCGCTATTCAGAATATCGATGATGTTCATCTGTTGTACGGTAGTTGCAGTAACCTTAGGTAGGTTGCTTACCGCCTTGAATGGAGCAACTGAGTAGGTATTGTGTAGGTGCAGCACCTTCTTGTTACTAAGCTCAAGTTTATTTAGCACAGCTACAGCATCCTTGGTCTTTGGTGCAGACATCTTCCATTCATCAAGCACCATAATGCCTTCGTGAGCAGCCTTGCTAGAAAGAGCGGAGAACAGAGCTAGACGACGCTCACCACGTGGCATGCGAGTCTCAAAGGTCTGTTCTTTACGTGGACCAAAGATGGTACCACCCTTACGCCAAATAGGGTTGCGGTTTGAACCAGAGCGAGCACGTCCTGTGCCCTTCTGCTTCCAAGGCTTGCGGCCTCCACCGGATACCTCGCCGCGAGTCTTAGTGTGGGCTACGGTTGGACGCAGCATGGTTGTTACCCACACAAA
>JAYRWT010000003.1:0-20884 GCA_041917855.1 Patescibacteria group bacterium
TAAAGTCCGTTGGTGGCGATGTCGTGGATGTAGCAGTCCTGCACGAGCATGGTGTCGCCGTTGACGTTGTCGATACCCTCGGCGTTGCTGGGGTCGCGCAGGCCGGAGTTATAGATCTCGCAGCGGCGGATGGTCACGTTGTCGGCGCCGGGAATCTTCACGCAGTCGCGGCCGCTGCCGTGGATGCGGCAGTCTTCAACGAGAGCGGGCCCGGCGTCAATCTTCACGCAGTAGTAGTAGCCGCCGACGATTTCCAGGCGGCGCGCCGTGCAGCCGCTGCCGGCGAAATAGAGCGTGACGTCCTGACCGCTGGTGCCGTTGGGCAGCACAATCGTGGCCCACTCGCCGGCGTAGCTCTGCACGGTCAGGTTGTTGCGCGTCATGTACACTCCGCCCGTGTAGGTGCCGGCGCGCAGAATCAGGGTGTCGCCGTGGTTGCTTTGCGTGTGGGCATAGGCCAGCGTCTTAAAAGGCGCACCGAGCGTTCCGCCGCCGGGAGTGTCGCTTCCCGTGGGCGAGAGGTAGATGTCGGCGGCGCAGAGCGGACTGCAGAGCAGGACCATGAGGAGCGGCAGGCGCATGGACTCTCCCAGGGCAGGTTGGGGGCGAGTTTACACGGGCAGGAAGTGCTGTGACAAAAATAGAATGGCCAAAATCGCCGAATTCGCTGTCGCGCCCCCGGCCGCTTCCTAGCTTGAACCCGTGCGCCAGACTTTCTGGCGGATGTTCGAGCAGCCGAAGCCCCGTGCATCGAGTTTTGTTCGAAGTTTGAAGAGCGCCGGGTTTTCCCGGCTGAGAATGCCGCTTCGCCACGGCGAGCGGAAAGAGGAAAAGGTGTATGGCTACAGGTAACCGCTGATCTTGGGCATGTAGGAGCTACACATCACTGGACCCTAGAAATAAAAGTCGCCCTACCTATTCGTATATATGCCGGCATGCCGATTGGTCAGGTTAGTTTTTGGCGCATCACTGGAACGGCTCAGCACAAGTATAACGGTCGCTATGCGGCCGATATACAACCTGTAACCAGCAAGTTATGATTCTTACCGGCTCTAAAATTGCCAGTGAGGTGCTGAGTGGCAAAATAGTAATTACTCCGTTTAATCAGGAGTATTGCAATCCTAACTCCTATAATTTTCACCTCGGCGACACCCTAACTGTCTACACAGAGGAGGTGCTCGACCCAAGTCGTCCAAACGCAACAGAATCCTTTACAATCCCTACAACGGGATACACTTTGCAGCCAAACCAACTGTACTTGGGACATATCGCCGAGGTTATTGGTAGCCGTCACTATGTTCCCATTATTAAGGGAATCTCCAGCATTGCTCGATTAGGATTGTTCATTGTAATTACAGCAGACCTAGTTGACCTGGGCGCCATTGGTCAATGGACACTGCAATTGCACTGTGTGCAGCCCATTACCGTATACCCTGGCATGCCAATTGGTCAGATGACGTTTTGGCGGATCAGTGGAGCGCCTGTGTACTACACAGGCAAGTACCAGCACTCTCGCGGCCCAGTTGCATCGCTGAGCTACAAGGATTCGTTCTTTAGTGCAAGTAAGTTGTAAATACTACTCAGCAAGCTGTAATACGAGTTGTATTTTTATGGAATATATTGACATCTCTGTTGGACAGGTTTAAAACGAAAAGACACTAGGGATCGGATATAGCCGCACAGGGAGTGCCGCTGTACTAGTGTCGGGCACATTTGTCCGTCCGTGTCTTTTCGAGGTTAACGATGATTATTTCACAACCGATCGCAGTTACGATCTACGCTCCTCCAGGGCATGATATTCTTCGCGCTGCAGTCCTGAGTATAGGCCTTCTCAAAGAAGCACCGCTCCCGGACCGACGCACCTACCAAGTCAGTGGGGTCGACATACATAAGTTCGATCGAACCCAAGGCGTGGTCACTGGGTGGGTCTCTGGCTGCCAGAAGGCGACCGTCACATCCACCCCAAAACAAGCTGCAAGGCGAGCCTGGCGCAGGCGGCAGAAAGCTAGTCGGGAGATTCATATCTCTCTCACTACCGAGCTACCGCGCCCAGGTGATTCTCTGCCAGACGGTCTCCATATCGTCTACACCGTAGGTGAACTTGCTCCTCAGAACAAAAATCCCTACGAATTCAGGAATCATGGCGGCAATTTTGTTGAGGTAATCCTCAATGAGCCATGGTTCACCAAGAGGGCAGCCGATGACACAGAGACAATGTTCGGAACATTCGATGAACTTGCTCGAAAAGTGGCAGCACTCACCATGCAGCCACAGTACATGCCCAATGATCGGTCCAACCGGCCACCTAAGACCTCATGGACAAATGGCAAAAGGCGGATGGCATCGCCCCGGGCTCCGCTCGACGGTGTCGCCAGGCTGATCGCTGCCAGCGCAGAGTAACGATTCCGGCGCGTGCCGGTGTCCAAGACATAATCCCGAAACCACTCCAGCCAGCAATGGCAGGAGTGGTTTTCTTCGTACCTTCAGATTTTTACAGATCAAATATTAGGAGATACAATTTGACTCAAACTTTTTTGTCTAGATTGACCCACGTGCCGCAGGTAGTATACAGCTGTCTTGCAAGACGGAGTCACTATGAACATTCTGCCCATTCTCAGTTCGTACCTTACCAACTCGCCCCTTCTGCCAACCATTGCCATTGTCGGTGGTCCAAAGGCAGGCAAGTCCACCTTGCTCGCCCGACTGAACGCCCTCTACGGCAGCAAATTGCATGTGCTAGATGAGACGGCTACACGCCTGTTTAGCAGCGGCTTAACCACTCCCCCGAGCAACCAAGCTACCTTGCACGCCTGGCTGCTGGAAGTGCAGCAAATCATTCTTCCCATGCAAACCATGCGCGAGCTCAGTGCGGAGCGCGAAGCCGTGGAATTTTGCAAGGAAACGCTCATCTGTGACCGAGGGATTCTGGACATTCTGGCCTACCTTCCTGGAGGTGTGGAACAGTTTCGTCAGCTCTTTCCCGGACTTGAGCCGCGGCACTTCTACCATCGCTATGATCTAGTGCTACACCTAGAATCAGTAGCTACGGCCGCACCCGAGCTCTTTAACGCGGAAGGTAACGCCACCCGCTACGAAAGCTTGGAGCAAGCCATTGCCCTCGAGCACGCCACGCGAGCTGCCTGGCAGGATCACCCCAATTTTCGCTTTGTGTCTGGTGTAGGAGGTATTGATGCCGTTCTTAGCCAAGCACTAGGTGTATTGCGGCCCTACCTGCAGCGCGAAACTGAACGTCGCTGGATTCTGCCCGGTATGCCCGTTACGCCACTTGGCACTAGCACCGTAATTGAACAGTGTTACTTGGCAGTGAATGACGACGGGTCAGAGGTGCGCTTACGCAACGAGGGTAACATTGCCTACTGGCAAACCTTTAAGGAAGCTGGCACGGTTACGCGCCCTCAAGAAGAAGTGCAAATTAGCCGTGAGCACTACCGGGCACTTTGCACAAAAGCAGTAAGCAAACCGGTGCGCAAACGCCGCTACCTGCTGCATGGTCTGCCTGGCGGCCCCTACCACCTAGACGAGCACCTTGGTTCACTCCAAGGACTCATTAAACTGGAGAAGGAATTCAGCACGCCGCAAGCGGCAGCTGAGTTTTCGCTCCCTGACTACTTTGGTAGTGAAATAGCAGAGGTAACCACCGACCCGCGCTACACTACCGCCCAACTCGCTCTGAACGGAGTGCCGGCCTAGCGGCTGGTAGGATGTTCTTTCTTCCCCTGGCCCGCCGAGAGCAATCTCGGCTGGGTCACTTTGTCATTAGTATGATCTAGCGCTCAAGACTTCCGGATTGAAAGGTGTATATAGTTTTGCTAGTATCGCTGGTACGCCATTGGGGCGTAGGTTGGTCTTATGAAAATACATATTTTTTGTTTCGCATCTACAGGATTATTCCTGTTTTTCGCCCTTGTGATGCACCTCTTGCTCCAATATCAGCAGGGCAACAATGAGCCAGGGGCTGGCCAGATAGAAATCCGCAGGACGGAAGGTTGGCGAAATCTTTGGTTGGTTCTGATGCTCATAGCTGGGTCGTCGGGAATCATCCTATGGTGGCTAGGTAAGTGAGCATCTTCGACCTGCTGCTGCTCTGCCTGTTTGCCTGTTCAGTAGTGGGTATTGGCTACGCCTTATCCTTCTACATAGTGGCAAGAATTGCTGCCACTCAACAGAGACATAACCCAGCGGACAAAGATGCTTTGCGCCCAGAGCTTTTTACTAAGTTCGCAACCTGCGGATTTATCTATGGTTTTACCAATGAGCTCCAACGGCTTTTTAACATGCCGATGGTAAGTCGCCTACCATTCAGTCTGGTATTTATCTGCGCCTACGGGTATTGGCTGTGCAACGAAGAGATAGATACGATTAACCGTGAGCATGGCGCTGAAAGCATGAATGCTATCTTACTTACTAGAAGGCCCGCCCGCATGCGAACAACCTGTCAAAATCTAGGCAAGGCTTTCGGTTTACTCTGGCTAATTGCACTAATCGCATCACAATCACTAAGCGGCTGACCCAATCTGGGCCAGCCGCTTAACGCATCTACAGAAAATAGTTGAGTTATTCGCTCTTAAAAGTACGGGCAGCAAAAAAGTATGCAACCAAAGCCCAGGCTGCCATCCCTCCTAAGTAGGGCAAAATATCAATAAAGCTTGCGCCTCTCACGCTAATATCACGCATGGCTTGATTGAGATAAGCAAGTGGTAAATTGTTACCAATGTGCTGCAGCCAGGTTGGTAGTACGTCTGTACTAAAGAATACGCCAGCCAACAGCATCTGCGGCAGGTTGAACAGATTGAGCACAATTGGCATGGTTTGCTCATCTTTGGCAATGTTTGAGATCAAAATACCAAACCCCAGGAAACTCAGTACGCCAAAGAAGGCAAGTATGCACATTTCTAGCACTGTCCAAATTCCATTTGCAAGGTGGAAATCAAAAACCCATACACCAACTGCAATAATAATCAGCGACTGTAGCACTCCCTGCACTGAACGAGCAAGCGACTGTGCAACCACAAAGCCAAATGGTGAAACGGTAGTGGCAAAAATTCGCTTGAGCACCAAAGTTTTACGAAGCGTCAGGAAAGAAAAAGCCGCACCAAACGTTGCTACGGACAACAGAGAAAAGCCAACCTGGCCCGGAAGCAAAAAGTCGATCATACTCAGACTTTTACCAGAGATTTCTTTTGAGGAGATAGTAGCCGCCGGCTTAGCTTGGGCAATTTGCAGCGTGAGCTTATCTACCACACCATTCACAAACGCCTCCGAGGTGGCCTTGCCTTGGGCATTGGTGTTGGAGGTAATCAGAGTGTAATCATTGGGTAGATTCCCCTGCTCTAGGATACTGTCCAACTTGTCAGTCTCTAGTTTTTTAGTTAGCTCCTCTTTGCTGCCACCCTGTAGCGTAATGGGTGCTTTTTCTGCTTCGCTCAGCTTTTTTAGCGTGGTGTAGACAGGACTTTCCTGATTAATGCCATCCACGATACCAATTCTGGTAGGTGGTGTTGCATTACTAAACAAGCCAAAGATGGTTACAAAAATGAGTGGGAAAATCAGACCAAAGAAGAAGCCGCCCTTGTTGCGGGTGATTGAGCGCAGGATATACTTTGCCAAGCCAAAAGTAACTTTCCACTGGTTTGGCGAAGCAATAGTCTTAAGATTATGCTTCACGGAGACTCCTTCCTGTAAGGTTAAGGAATACGTCTTCTAGGGTTGCAGCCCGCACTTCGGTGTGTCGCTCAAACCCACGCTTGAGTAACTGATCTATCAGGTTCGTAGGGCTATCCTGAGCAATAATCCTGCCCTTGTCCATGATTGCCAGCACATCACAGAGCTGCTCAGCTTCGTCCATATAGTGTGTAGTGAGCACAATCGTAACCCCTTGCTTTTTAATGTCGCGAATGACATCCCATAGGTTTACACGTGCCTGCGGGTCTAACCCAGTTGTTGGCTCATCTAAAAAGATAACTTTAGGTCGGTTAATCAGGGTAGTAGCCAGACTAAAGCGCTGCTTTTGCCCTCCTGAGAGGCTGTCGTACATATTCTTGGCTTTTTCTTCAAGATTAAACATTTTGAGCGTTTCCATGGTGTCTACCTGCACGCCATACATAATGGCAAACATTTCCAGAATCTCCGTCAGGCGCAAGTAGGGATAAAAACCCGAAGCCTGCAGCTGAATGCCTATACGGCGCTTAACCTCATCTTGCTCTTTTGCAACATTAAAACCATCAAGCTCTACACTGCCTTCTGTAGCAGACTTAAGCGTTTCGATGATCTCCAGAGTAGTAGTTTTGCCAGCGCCATTTGGCCCGAGCAGACCGAAAATGGAGCCCTCAGCAACCTCAAAGCTAACGCCATCCACGGCAGCAAAGTCGCCGTAGCGCTTTACTAAGTTATTTACCGTTATGATCGGTTTACTCATGAGAGTGTATTAATCAAATCTGGTATTTCAGACCAAGTATGAACTCTTGTAATGTCCTTGGGAAGATCGGCTTGGCTGTAGGGATTGCATAGCGCTCTAAAAGAAATTCAGAGATATTCCGGCAATCGAGCAGCGCCCCCGTCACAATGGAGTGCGATCTTCATATCTATTCAGTAAAAATATAGTACTGACAACGTAGCTAGTAAGCCGGGTTCTGTTGGACGTGCGTTTACACGACACATTTGAACGAGCATCTCTCTAAGCAGTGGGGTCTTTTGGTTACCGGTAGCACGTTGCAACCAAGAGCCCAACCCACCTTGCAGGCTAGTACGGTTTACCGCAGTGTACGTTACCGCACACCGTGTGCGCTCTTACCGCACAATTTCACCCTTACCTGTGCCAAATTCCCTTGCGGGAGCTGGCCATCGGCGGTGTACTTTCTGTTGCTACTGTCGCGGGGCTCGCGCCCGGCTGGATTTCCCAGCTACCATCGCTACACCTGCCCGGACTTTCCTCTGGTATTACCCAGCGCTCGTTTTGCTACGTTATCAGCAGACCAACTCTAGCAGAAAAGAGGCTGTTAAGCAGCCTCAGTACTACGTAAACTGTTCAAATAATGACCTAGCAGATCACACCGAGCGGACTAGGTCTCACTCACATAGGTGAAACGCTGAACGCGCTTCTCCTTGGCTTCAACAATCTCGGTAAACTGGTCAATTGGGCGAACCCAGAGTGGTCCTTCGCCATTCTCTAAGCCTCGTGAAATTGAGCGATACACAACCATCTCTTCTTCGGTATTTTCGTGGCGAGCAATGCCAATAACCTTGTAGAAACCACCCTTGTAGTGCTTGTAGATGCCCGGCTTAAGCGCGCTATTTGATCGGATTGGGGGTTGGTTGATGAGCATAACGTTTACATCATAGGCGCATTATCGGGGCTTTGCAAAAATTTCTGACAAAAACTGTGCCGATGCTGATCTGATAACCCCCACTTGGTTAATGCAGCTACGTGCTGGGCAGTGCCATAGCCAACATTCTTGCTAAAACCATAGTGTGCGTACTCTGCGGCTAGCCCCTGCATAAGCTCGTCGCGGTATACCTTTGCTAGAACAGACGCCGCCGCAACTTCAATATACCTGGCATCAGCTTTTACCTCTCGCTTGGTTGGGTAACATGCTTCTTTGGAGTGAAACAGCCCAGCATCTGCGAGTACTCTTACCTGAACGCCAGCCGGGGCATGTGTGAGCAACTGCGCAATAGCGGCATCTGCCGCCAGGCGTAATGATTGCGTCAGTCCGGCGTCTACCACTGCAACCTCAGACTGCCCAAGCCCCCAGATAAACGCTTTGCGCAAAGCTGGAGCCAAACGAGCACGCTGCGCTGCGGAAAGTTTTTTGGAATCAGTAAGCCGTACCTTAGTTTCGCTATAGAGCCAAGTTAAAACTTGGCGCTCTTTAAGGCCCTCCGGTAGTGCACAGGCACCGACCACTACAGGACCAGCTAAGGCGCCACGACCAACTTCATCTATGCCAATTACCAGTGTCATATTCTGAATATAACAAACACCCCCTCGGCTGGTAAGCCAAGGGGGCAAAGGTAATATTCGTCACTGACGAATAATTTTAGGTTTTGGGACGTACGAGTGCGATGAACGCATCGAGGCGTTCTTGGGGTAGTATGCCTTCCCCGTAGCGGGGTGCATCCAGGATGCCGATTCCCATGCGAACCATTTCAAGTTTAAGAAGTATGATATTGTCTACCTTGTAATCACCCAAGCTGTAGTGACGGCGCGGGAAGTTGTCATGACGCAGCCCCGCAGCCAGCACAAGCGTTTCCGCCGTACAGCCATGGAGGACGCCGTCTGGCAACCCCATGGAAAACCCGTGAACTAGCGTTCCCGGAATCTTCGCCAGGCCACCATCAACCACGAGCACATCCTCTCTTTCGGCAAGCGCACGTGCGATCACACGCGGCCGACTGACATCGACAATGATCGCTCCAGCTTTGACCCCAGACAGATCAAGTGTGATGTCAGTACCAACGGTGACGTAGATCACGTCGCACTGTGCGATGTCACTCATGCTAGTAGTCAGCATGAGTCTGACATCGCCCCTGGCGTTAGGATACGCTTTAGCTAGCGTGTCCTGTGATCGACCAAAAGCGCGAATCTCCACGTTGAGATGTTCATTGCGCAGAAAGTAGACAATTGCCCTACCAACTGACCCGCTAGCACCGATCACCCCAATCTTCAAATCTCGGAACTCGGTATACGTGGGTAAGTTGCGTGTTGTTCTGTAGAGCTCGACACCCTCCAGCGCAGCCAGCATTCCGGTACCCACGTTGCCGGTGGTCAGTAGCAAGTCAGTGTAGCCTGCTAGCTGGTAGATTATTGCCATATCCCTCCCCTTGCTCAGCTTACCTACGATGGCTATGAAGCCACCTAGGCCAACAATCTCAACTCCCTCCATGAACAGATAGTACCCTGCTTGCACCGACGCTCGTAGCGCCCGAAAGCGCGTGAGCGGATTTGTACAAGCTTGACTCAGTTCGTACGCCGAGAACGGCACTCCCCAGTACAAAATGTGGGTTTCCACATCTTGATTGTTTATATTTACTAGAGCTCCTGTACTCAACTTGCCCTTCATTAACTTGACTGGTGTCCAGCTAAAGAGGGCCATGAGGATCCCCTTGGGGATTTTTTTGGCCCATGGCTTGTTGTTCACTATCTGCTGGTAGCGCTTTTCGGGCGTTTCCCCAGTTGGGTGCACGATGAACCCAGCGGTGGCCACCTGGCGGGTTTTACGCTTCGTTAGAAAACTAGGCTCAATCCCCCAGAATAGCCGGTACAGGTTGTCGGCATGACGTACCCAAATGAGGGTAGCCATGCAGGCAAGGGCAGGTTCAATCCCGTTTGGCGCCAGATCGGACTGTGCAAACACCATGGTCGCGCTTGCCGCCAACGAACCAACACTGATTCTGAGGCCCGAAAGCACAAAGAAGATCAGAAAGATTGCGAGCAGCGTCAGGGCGAACCTGGTATCAAGAGCTAGTATGACACCAAAGGTAGCAGCCACTCCCTTACCCAGTCCTCTACCACGCGCGGAGCGCACGGCGGGAGACAGCAGGTACTTAAGGAAGGTGTTACCGAACACAGCCGCTACACCAACCCAGATCCGCTCATACGGTGGAGCATCAGGCAGCAGCCAGGCATACGCAAGTACTGCTAGTGCCGCCTTGCTTACGTCAACGACAAGTGCAAAAGCAGCCAGTGGCGTACCCAAGGCACGTCGTGTATTGGTAAAGCCGGTCCCTCCTGAGCCGGTTTTTGACAGGTCGATTCCTCTCAGTGCCGCGATGAAGGCACCAGGAGAAAAAATTCCGACGAACAAGGCAGCAACTAGTGCCACCGAAAAAAACAAGGTTTGGATTTCCATCTTCAAGGTCCTGGTGACGTCATCTAGGCTGTAGGCAAAGCTCCCTGAGGGGACTAGCTGGCAACCTAATAACGACGCGCAAACTATACCAAAAAAGCCTAGATTTTTCAAGGCTAGTAGCTGTATTTTTACAGCAAAGAGCCTCGGACTCTAAAGGGACCGAGGCTCTAGTTCTGCCAAGACAAAAGCCCTACTTTAAGAGAGGTACGAGGTAGCGGCCAGTGTGACTTGCCGTTACTTTGGCAACATCTTCTGGCGTGCCTTCGGCTACAACCGTACCACCGCCATTGCCGCCCTCGGGCCCCATATCAATCAGCCAGTCAGCAGATTTAATCACGTCCAAGTTGTGTTCAATAATGACAACGGAGTTGCCTTTATCTACCAATGCCTGTAGCACCTGGAGGAGACGATGCACATCCTCAAAGTGGAGGCCAGTGGTTGGCTCGTCAAGAATGTAAACGGTCTTACCTGTTGCCCGGCGGGAAAGCTCAGTTGCCAGCTTAATACGCTGCGCTTCACCACCTGAAAGCGTGGTGGCTGGCTGACCAATATGCATATAGCCAAGCCCTACATCGTTCAAAACTTGCAGCTTGCCCTTAATAGCAGGAATTGCCTCAAAGAATTCCAGGGCCTCTTCTACGGTCATATCCAGTACATCTGCAATACTCTTGCCCTTATACAGGATTTCTAGTGTCTCTTTATTATAACGTTTACCCTTACACTCATCACAGGTTACGTACACATCTGGCAAGAAGTTCATCTCAATCTTGAGCACACCATCACCTGCACACGTCTCACAACGGCCACCCTTGGTATTGAAAGAGAAACGGCCACCCTGGTACCCACGTGCCTTTGCCTCAGGAACGGCAGCAAATAGGTCACGGATGGTTGTGAACATACCGGTGTAGGTTGCTGGATTGGAGCGTGGCGTACGGCCAATTGGACTCTGATCGATGTCTATTACCTTGTTGATGTGCTCTAACCCGAGCACTTCGTCGTGCTTACCGGGATTTTCCTTGGTTTGGTAGAATACATTACTCAGCTTTTTAGCCAAGATATCATTGATTAGTGTGGACTTACCTGATCCCGACACACCAGTCACGCAGACCATCAAGCCAAGCGGGACATCAACGGTGATATTCTTGAGATTATTTTCACGAGCGTTTACTACAGTCAGCTTGCGACCATCATGTATGCGTCGCTTTTTAGGTAACTCAATACTCTTTTCACCGCTTAAGTATTGACCAGTAATCGAATCCTTAGTGGCAGCAACTTCTTTTGGTGTCCCCTTGGCCACAACTGTACCGCCATGCTTACCGGCACCCGGCCCAATGTCAATCAGATAATCTGCAGCCTCCATAGTTTCCTGGTCGTGCTCAACTACTAGAACAGTATTACCCAAATCGCGCAGACGGATTAAGGTCTCGAGGAGACGAGTATTGTCACGCTGGTGCAGCCCAATAGAAGGCTCATCCAAAATGTAGAGTACACCTGTTAGACCAGATCCAATCTGAGTAGCCAAACGAATACGCTGCGCCTCACCACCAGCTAGTGTATTAGCTGAACGATCGAGGGTTAGGTACGACAAACCTACGTCTAGCAAGAAACGCAGACGTGAGGAAATTTCCTTGAGAATTTGACGAGCAATCAATTTTTGATTCTCAGTTAAGCCCTCACCGCTCTCTAATCGTGTGTAGAACTCGAGCGCCTCGGTAATAGTCATGGTATTCACATCAACAATGCTCTTGTTGAGAATTTTTACCCCCAGCACTTCCTGGCGTAAACGGCCGCCAGTACAAGCCGGACACTGCTCCTCAATCATGTAGCGCTCAATTTCTGTACGGATGTACTCTGAGTCAGTTTCTTTGTGACGCCGTGTCAGGTTTGGGATGATACCCTCATAGGTGGTGTTGTAACCTGCAATACTGTATTTTTCCGTACCGGTACCGTACAGCACAAGGTCTTGCTGTGCTTCAGTTAAATCTGACCATGGTGTATTTAGCGGCACGCCGTGGTGCTCTGCGACACCTTCTAGCACCTTAATATACCAGCTATCAAAACTGGTAGAGCGACTCCATGGACGCAGCGCCCCCTCAGCTAGCGTCAGTTTTTTGTTTGGCACAACTAGGTCGATGTCAATCTGTAGCAGGTGACCTAAACCCTGACAGGTTGGACAAGCACCATGTGGACTGTTGAAAGAGAATGAACGTGGCTCAATTTCTGGTAGGGCAATGTCATCGGTGAAACAGTAGTAGTCCTCGGAGTAGTAGGCCTGCTCGTTAGTGTCCATGTCTACTACCAAAAGTTTGCCATCAGCAAGCTTAAGGGCTTTTTCTACAGAGTCAAGTACGCGCACACGCTGTTGGTCCTGCTCAATTTGAGCATTGCGCTCGCTCACGCCCAAGCGCATACCAGTAAGCACAATACGGTCTACCACTGCCTCAATATTGTGCTTTTTTTGCTTATCTAGCTCCAGCGCCTCGCCTTCTTCAACGTCCATAACGGTTCCGTTCACCCGAATACGTGGGTAACCGGCTTTTTTTATCTGGAGGAATACTTGCTTATGTTCACCTTTACGATCAAGCACCAGCGGTGCGGTGATCATAATCTTGCGCTCTTTCGGTGGCTTTTCTTTACTAATGAAGCGCTCTAGGATGGCGTCGGCCATTTGTGAGGCTGACATTTTGCTAACTGGCTCACCACAAATGTAGCAGTGCACATCACCGATGCGAGCCCAGAGAAGACGCATGTAATCATAGATTTCGGTAACCGTTCCTACAGTAGAGCGTGGGTTACGTGCAGCTGACTTTTGGTCAATCGAAATTGCCGGAGACAACCCTTCGATGTAATCAACATCTGGTTTCTCCATCATGCCCAAAAACTGACGAGCATAGGCTGACAGGGATTCTACATAGCGACGCTGACCTTCGGCGTACAGCGTGTCAAAGGCTAGTGAGGACTTACCTGAACCTGAAAGGCCGGTGATAACAACCAACTTATCGCGAGGAATAGAGAGTGACACATTCTTGAGGTTGTGTTCGCGCGCCCCGCTGATTTTGATTTCGTCCATGCTGCAAAAAATGAACTAAGTGGTAAGTGAGGTGAACACGCGGCCACCACGCGCATTCCAGATGTACAAGACGTCCCACAGCGTAGCACAAGTTCAGGGCTTTAGCAAGAAGTAAGAGGTGCCGGTGCAGAATAAGAAGTAATGAAAAAGAGGCAGGAGTCGATCCCCCTCACTCGCGCACTAGGCTTGGATGTAGCGGCTCTCAGCTAGCACATTGCCGACAGCACAAAACTCGCTATAGTGTAATCAACGTTACTCCTAACTGTTTCGCATGCCAGCTGATCACATTGATACGGTTGTTGGTGCACAGGTAGAGCTCAAAGGCTCCCTCCACAACCACGGATCTATCCAAATCCACGGTAAAGTAACGGGTGATGTCCACTCCGACGAGACCGTCATTATTGGTGAAACAGCCGTTGTCACCGGCCCAATTACTGCCAAGGTGGTAGATGTGGCTGGCCAGGTTCACGGGTCAATCACTGCTGAGCAGCAAATTGAACTGCAGCCAAAAAGTATGGTTAAGGGCGACCTCTCAACCCGAATTATCTCCATTAAGCCAGGGGCGGCTTTCATTGGAAAATCTAGTATGCTCACAGAAAGCTCATCAGTTAACGCCGACGTTACTGATGAAGAGTCAGAATCTGAGCCAACCAAGCGCAAGCCCCGCCTCGAGATCGACTAAGGAGGAGGCATGTACTACTACATCTTTGATCCGCCCAGCGGCGCCAATGAGTACGAGCGCGTGGCCAAAATCAAAGAGCGTTTATCAGCGCTCGGTATTGCTGGTGAAATGACTACCCCGCAGCCAGGACGCTCAATTCCTGAGCTGGTGCAGAATGCCCTCACCAAACGGTATGCCACCATTGTGGCCGTTGGCGGCGTTTCGCTCGTAAATCAAGTGGCTCGAGCAATAGCGCCACATGATTTAGTGTTTGGGATTATCCCGCTGGCTGAAAATCAGGATTTATTCCGCCTAATTAATGTAACGTCGTGGGATGCCGCTGCCGAGCAGCTAAAACGCCGACGCTGGGTACACACGCAACTTGGTGTGCTGAACCAAGAAATCTTCTTTTTAACCCCTGCAACAATACAGGTGCCAAAGTCTACTAGTGTAACTATCGAAACCAAGGATTTTGAGCTGATTGACACTAGCTGCGCAGAAATTGATATCACACCTGCCGAGCAACTGACCGTCACCCTATCTCCCCATGAACAAAAAGCTGGTGGTATTCTGAGCGGACTGCTCAAGAAAAAAACTGAAGCGCCTCGCAGCAGTGCTTTCAAGGCTACTGAAGTAGGTATTCGCACAGCCGCACCATTGCCTGTAATAGTTGCAGGTAGTGAAGTCTGCCAAACTCCGATTACTTGCTCTACGGAATCGCACAAAATTCGCTTAATAGTAGGGCGAGCTGAGTAAGTTCACATCTAGTGTATTGACTCCTGTAGCGCAACCTGGTACGCTACACTCTGATTTTACTGATTAAGAGCTACGTATAGCATCTGAAATTCTTCCCGTTAACCAGCGTATTCGCGCGCCGCGTGTATACCTGATTGATGAAACTGGTACCCCTGTTGGAGAGGTAGAAACGCGTGTGGCACTTGAACGTGCAAACGCTAGTGAACTAGATCTCGTTTTAGTCTCACCAAACGCCAATCCTCCAGTCGCCAAAATCCTAGATTATGGCAAGTACAAGTACGAACAGAATCGTAAAGATCGCAAAAACAAGGCTAAAAAAACTCAGGACATCAAAGAGATTCGACTGAGCTACAATACTGACACCCACGATTGGGATGTTAAGTACAAGCAAGCTCTACGCTTCCTTAAAGAAGGACACCGCCTTAAGCTACGGCTAAAACTAGTCGGACGCGAAATGGCTTTCAAAGAGAAGGGCATTGAGCAGCTCGACGCCTTCCGGGATCAACTCGGCATGGAGTACGAGCAGCCAATCCAGCGTATGGGTAAGCAGTTCACGGTTCTCTTAAAAGAGAAGAAGCAATCTAAGAGCGAGACAGCATCATGAAACTGAAGACGCACAAGACAACTTCAAAGCGCATTCGCCTAACTGGCAGCGGCAAGCTACAAACCGCTACTGTTTCCGCACAGCACCTGCGCCACAACAAGAGTAAGCGCCAGCTTTCTGCCGCAAAGCGCTACAAGACACTTGATCTTGGCATGAAGCGTCGCCTAAAGAAGCTCCTTCCCTACCTCTAGTCTGTATAATTTTCTGCTATGCCACGTGTAAAACGAGGAGTCTCTACTCACAAGCGTCACGCCTATATCCTGGAGCGTGCTAAAGGCTTCCGCAACGGTCGCCGCACCCTAATCAAGCGCGCCACTGAGGCGCTACTTAAAGCCGGTCAATTTGCCTACCGCGACCGTCGCACCAAAAAGCGTGATCTCCGATCAGCCTGGATCGTCCGCATTAACGCCGCTGTACGTGAACACGGCATGTCCTATAGCACTTTTATGAGCAAGCTTAAGACTTCTGGTCTTGAGCTCGACCGCAAGGTTCTCGCTGATATGGCCCTCAACCACCCAGAGGCTTTTGCCGCAGTGGTAAAGAAAGTAGCTGGCAAGTAAATCCTGCTAGCCAAAAAGACCGGTTACTCCGGTCTTTTTTTGTTGTCTGAACGTATAGTTTTTGGTTGAGAAGAAGTGCTAGATTGCAACCTGAGCTCGTCCCGGGCAAGCAGCGCAATACAGGCGCAAATGATCATATCCGACAGGTTGTTCGTTATGCCAAACCCGAGCGGAATGTAGTCAGGCACGTAGCCAAACCGCAAAAAGCTCAGGGCATTACTTGCCGCTGCAGCAGTAAGTGCAAGTAGTACCGGCCAGTTGAGACGGTGGCGAGTTACAAACCATAGCAGTACAACTCCTCCAACAGCAAGTATGGTGGCAGTTGGCCGTTCAACTACCTGCTGAAACGCTGGCTGCTGATCAACGTAGCCGCGAGCCACCAAAAAGCCAGCTAGTATCTGGTCAAGGATAAGCCAAAGGACGGCAGCTAGGCCGAAACTTGTTTTTTGCCGCGGTGAAAAAATCGCCACCATATAGTAAAGCTAACTAGAGCAAGTAAGAGCGCGAACCACTGACTAACATGGAATGGACCCCACAGCGCCTCCTCGCGCCAGGTATCAACCACAAAACGCAGGCTTCCATATGCCAGTAACCCAATTACAGCCACACCACCTGGTGTATATCTCCCCAATTGAATATGTAGAAGGCTGGCGGCCACAAGACAACCCAGAGATTCAAAGATCTGAATAGGTACACGACCATAGGTAGCACTCCAAAAAGCGCTCTGCACACCAACAGATTCAACGGCGTAGTAGTTACCCCACCTACCAATTGCCCAAGCCAAGAGTGTAGCAACCATAATAGCATCTAGGGCCCTGCGCTGTTTTTCTTTTGATAGGCGCTGTACCGAAAACCAAACATAGAGGCCGCCAAAAAGTAGCCCGCCAAATGAAACTAGCCCGCCATGCCAGATTGTGAGCAGATCAAGCGCTTCACGCCATTCATTTGGGTAAGCCAACAAGAAGGCTAAGCGAGCACCAAAGAGTCCGAAAGTAAAACCCCAGAGCACCCAGCCTACAGCCAAGTTTTGACTGACGCCGAGCTTATCGGCACGACGTAATAGATACACCGCTGCGGCCACAGCCCCTAAAATAAAAAAGAGGGCGTGAGTAGTCAGAATACTACTACCATCAGCGCGGTAGAGGAGCACGGGAAGCGGTTGCAGCCAATTCATATTTACCTGCTATACTTGTCACGTATATCTTATCCTACACTATGTCCGAGACTCCTCACCAGCCAGAAGAAACGCCCAAGACCACCGCCAACTTGGCTGAGGCCACTGAAAAACGTGTAGAAGGCGAAAAAAGCAGCGCCTTCATTGCGAGTGCCGCTGACTTTATTCGCACCGTAATTATCGTCTTTGCCCTTGCAACAGTGCTGCGTATTTTTGTTGTGCAACCTTTTGTTGTAGAAGGTAGCTCCATGGTACCTCGCTTTGAAACGAGCGACTACCTAATTGTCGATAAAATCTCCTACCGCATTAGTAAGCCTGAGCGCGGCGACATTATTGTCTTCCGCTATCCTAACCAGCCAACCATCAACTACGTTAAACGCATCATTGGACTGCCTGGGGAGCGGGTACGCATTGAGAACAACACGGTGACTATCTTCAACTCTGAGCACCCACAGGGAGTCACACTCAACGAGAGCCCCTACCTACTGTCGAGTGTAATAACAGCCATACCTGGTACTGGCAGCAAGGAGGTTGTGGTAACCGAGGGCAACTATTTTGTTATGGGCGATAATCGCCCAGCTTCAAGCGATTCGCGTGAATGGGGGCTACTACCTAACGCTAATATTGTTGGTCGCGTAGTGTTCCAGGCTTTCCCGCTCTCTCGTGCTTCGTTTATTTCTCACGCTCGCTACCAAGAGTAACTATTTTTTCTCTGGAATAGTTGAGCCTGGCGTACGAGCTACCCAAAGCTTGATTGGCGTAGGTCCAATTTCAAAATACTCTCGTAGAATACCTTCAATCTGGCGGCGTAGCGAGAAGTGTAGCAGTTCCTTGCCTTGGGTGTGTATATGGAAAGTTGGTGGCTGGCTATGCTCAAGTGTGATACCAAGCACGCTACCCATACGTGGCAAGGTGCGCACATGTTTAGAGACCGCTTTTAGTTCCTCATTATCAGGTGTAATACTCCAAGCAATAAAACAGTTATTGAGTACTTTCCCGAGATTCTCGAGATTAATACCTTCTTTAGCAGAAACAAAAACTACTGGCGCCCAGTACAAGAAGCTCGCCTGACGGCGTAACCGCTCCAAAAAGGAAACCTGCGCTTCGTCATCCTCGGCAGTACCAGGAATGATCCCAGTTTTAGCCAGTACGGCATCCCACTTATTTACCACAATCACTAGTGGCCTGCCGGCATCAATAATTTTTTGCACAACTTGCAGGTCTTGGTGGACAAGTTTTTCGTCGCCGTCAATCAAGAAAAGTGCTAGGTGAGCGGCATCAAGGGTTTCTAGGCTGCGGATTACGCTAAAGCCTTCTATCCCCTGCTTGCCTTTCTCAATTTTGCCACGGCGGCGAATGCCGGCGGTATCAATAATTCTCACGGTCTGCCAACGGGTAAAGGTACGACCAAAAATACGCTCTGCTGGTAGTACTGTATCAACGGCGTCACGGGTTGTGCCAGCAATTGGACTAACTACAGCACGGTTATCTTGGGTGAGGGCATTTAATAGTGTAGATTTACCAACATTTGGGCGGCCAAGTATCGCCAGGTTAAGCTCGCGTGACTCTTCTTCCTGAAGTTGTTTTGGCTCGGTACGTTCTGGTAGAACTGGAGCAATTTTTTGGATGAGTTCTGTAATACCACTACCGTGAATAGCTGAGACTGGCACCATTTCAAAACCAAACCGCGCAAACTCGTACTGCATAGCCTGCATGTCAGGGTTGTCAGTTTTATTTGCAACCACAATCACAGGCTTGTGCAGGCGCCGTAGTAGCTCAGCAACCAGCTCATCCTGAGTGGTTACGCCGGTTTGGGCATCTACCACCCATAAAACTACCGCCGCAGAGGCCAGGGCTTTTTCTACCTGCGCCTGCATACCAGCGCTGATTTCGTTTTTTTCTTTTAGGGCAGGCTCAATTCCTGCCATATCTACAAGCAGTGCAGGCTTGCCTAGTACGTTAATTGGACGCTCCAAACGATCGCGGGTAGTACCCGGCACATCAGAAATAACCGCATGGCGTTTTTTCACCAGGCGATTAAAAAGACTTGATTTGCCCACGTTTGGACGGCCGACCAGAGCGATAGTTGGGAGATCCTGCATAGCCGTTTGGTTATATCAGATTTTTATCAGATTTGACAGCCTTAGTACCAGTATACGTAAGAAAGTGGCCGAGAGGCTAATTCTCAGCTACCATGCAAGCAATGATTGCTCACGTTGTACCCGTTGTCCGATTACGCCGCGCAACCACCTGGTGGTCGTACAAAGTACCGCCACGTAGCCGCATTTCTCCAGGTTCACTGGTGGTGATTCCGCTACGCAATCGCTCTGTTCCAGGTATTGTCTGGGCAGTGGATACCAACCCAGATGCTGAGGCTACCGACAGCATTGAGCGAGTACTGGTACACGACCCGCTTATTAAACTTCCTACCCGTAACTACCTGGAATGGTTAGCGGAGAACACGTGCAGCTCACTTTCTACAGTCAGTTACCTGCAGCTACCGGCACTACTACGTAGCTGGCCCTACCGCAAGCCAACGCTAGAGGCCTTGGCTGCCTGGAGAAATCTGGAAAAACCCGCCTCACAGCAGCTCTTTTTACTCCCGGCGGAGCGAGGAGATGTAGTAGAAGCACTTCGCGCTAGCCAGCCAAGGCTTACCTCTTGGTTTGACGCCCCTACCGAAACTGAGGAGCTGGTTCGTTGGCTGGCTTGCAGCAGTGGTGAAATGCATACAGTAGTTGGCCGAGAACGTGGTGTATTTACTAACTTTGCTAATCTTACTAGCTGCATTGTGCAAGACCCAGAAGATATATCTTACTATCACGAGCAAACCCCCTACCTATCAATGGTAGAGGCAGCGGAACAGTTGGCTACCCACTGGAACGCAGCTCTTACGTACCGCTCGGCTCTACCGGCGCCTATACAAAAATCCCTCTGGCCAGGTGGTGAGCATGGCGCAGCTCCCTTGCTCGCTAAAAATCTACAGATTGCAGAAATCCGTCAGAAGGAAATTATCAATGATGAAGTAGTAACCGCCATACAAGCTGCTCTGGTTAAGGGTGAGCAAGTACTTATTCTCTATAACGCCCGTGACAGACTGTATAAATCTGATGAAAACCCATTACCCCTCCTGATACCCGGCATCGAAACACTGCGTACAAAGCTAGCCCTGCGTCTAGGTGGGTCCCAGCTGCCAGATGGCGTGCACATGGGCACACGAGCAATATTCAAGCAGCGCTACCAGCGGGTGGGCCTTTGTGTGTGCCTTAGTATTGATCCAGTACTCTACCAACAGAACTTTGCAGATGAGCTCCACGGCTGGGCTGATTTGTATAAACTACTCTCCTACTCCTGCCGAACGCTCGTACAAACAAGCTCAGCTAGTCACCCTGCACTACTCGCTTTACGTGAGCGTCGCCTGACTGAGTACCTACAAGAGCGCATTCATGAACGTGAGAATCTACAGCTTCCTCCGTTTGCTACTACGGTAGCCTGCTCAATTGGTACCAATCAGATAGAAGAAGCCGCGGTGCAGGTACTTGCAGACCTGTTACGTCAGCTCAGCGACAGACACTGGCGTGTTAGCGCACCACTGCAACGTAACCGGCGCGGAACCTCCGTGTGGACCATTTCACTGCACGCACCACCCCAAAGCCGACTACCTCAAGCACTACATAAAAAGATTGCTGCCCTGCCTCGCCCATGGAAAATAGAGCGCAATCCCTGGTATGCACTGTAGCCGTCTTTTGCTATGCTCTGAACAATGATTTTGCCAATTTTCACCTTCCCCAATCCAATCCTTACTACACCTACTAAACCGGTGAGTGAGGTAACTCCTGAGCTCAGCAAGTTAATTGCTGATATGTTTGAAACCATGCATAACGCGCAGGGTATTGGCTTGGCTGCCCCACAAATTGGCCAGGGCATCTCGCTCTGTGTACTTGAGTATATTGACCCAGACGACGGGGTTATTATCCCGCGCACTGTACTGCTGAATCCGCGGGTAACCTGGAAAAGCGCACAAACATCCAAGGAAGAGGAGGCCTGCCTCTCTATTCCAGGCATTCTCGGCGTAGTAAAACGCCCTGAACGGGTTAGGGTTAAGGCGCAAAACGAGCAGGGTAAACCAATCGAGATTGAGGCTGATGACCTCTTTGCTCGTGCACTGCAGCACGAAATTGACCACCTAA
>JAYRWT010000004.1:0-1179 GCA_041917855.1 Patescibacteria group bacterium
CCGGGGCTTCGATCAAGAGCTTGCACCCCATCACTTAACCTTCCGGCACCGGGCAGGCGTCACACCCTATACGTCCACTTTCGTGTTTGCAGAGTGCTGTGTTTTTATTAAACAGTCGCAGCCACCATTTCACTGCAACCCCATCGGCCTTCGCGAGTAAATCGCTACAACCTACCGGGGCACACCTTCTCCCGAAGTTACGGTGTCAATTTGCCGAGTTCCTTCTCCTGAGTTCTCTCAAGCGCCTTAGAATTTTCATCCTGCCCACCTGTGTCGGTTTGCGGTACGGTCAATTCTAGACTGAAGCTTAGTGGCTTTTCCTGGAAGCTTGGTATCAATCACTTCAGCACCGTAGTGCCTCGTCATCACGCCTCAGATAATTCCCCCGGATTTGCCTAAGGGACACTCCTACACGCTTAAACCACCTATTCCAACAGGTGGCTGACCTAACCTTCTCCGTCCCCACATCGCATCTAGAATCGGTACAGGAATATTGACCTGTTTCCCATCGACTACGCATTTCTGCCTCGCCTTAGGGGCCGACTCACCCTACGCCGATGAACGTTGCGTAGGAAACCTTGGGCTTTCGGCGAGCGGGCCTTTCACCCGCTTTATCGCTACTCATGTCAGCATTCGCACTTCTGATATCTCCAGCATCCTTTACAAGACACCTTCACAGACCTACAGAACGCTCCCCTACCATATCTTTCGATATCCGCAGCTTCGGTGCACAGTTTGAGCCCCGTTACATCTTCCGCGCAGGACGACTCGACTAGTGAGCTATTACGCTTTCTTTAAAGGGTGGCTGCTTCTAAGCCAACCTCCTAGCTGTCTATGCCTTCCCACCTCGTTTCCCACTTAACTGTGTCTTGGGGACCTTAGCTGGCGGTCTGGGTTGTTTCCCTCTTGACAATGGACGTTAGCACCCACTGTCTGTCTGCCACACTCGCACTTTCCGGTATTCAGAGTTTGCCATGGTTTGGTAAGTCGCGATGACCCCCTATCCATAACAGTGCTTTACCCCCGGAAGTGATATGTGACGCACTACCTAAATAGTTTTCGGGGAGAACCAGCTATTTCCGGATTTGTTTAGCCTTTCACCCCTATCCACAGCTCATCCCCTAACTTTTCAACGTTAGTGGGTTCGGACCTCCAGTACCTGTTACGGCACCTTCATCC
>JAYRWT010000005.1:0-24741 GCA_041917855.1 Patescibacteria group bacterium
CACCGCCGTAGCAATCATTTGGGCCGCAAAGCTAATAACCAAGAAGAGAATCATGGGGATGTAGAGGGTTTGAGCATTGACGTAGCTTAGCACTTCTGAGGTTTTACCTTCGGCCAGTGCGTCACCCACCGAGACTTTTTCTTTGGTTGTAATTGGTCGTAGTGCGGTATCGGCTCGAATACTAGAGTTTGCAGAGATAATTTGAGCGCTAAAGTAGGTGTTAATAGCTTGTAGTGCACTTTCAAGTACCAGACCGCTTTGATTCCCTGTGAAGGAAAGGCTGCGGATAATGCTGTAGCTGGTTAGCTCCGGGATGCTACCGCTAGCAACTCCTAAGCCAAATCCCTTGGGGATGACCAAGGCTACAGGGGTACTCTCAGCTTTTGCTTTCTCGATTATCTGTAGTTCTGGTAGCAGATCTGCACTAACAACGGTAAAATTAGCCTTTCCAAGTAGATCTTTTATGGTTGCAGATGCAGCCGAGCCGTCATCATCGATTACTAGAATGCGCTGGTTCTTTTTGGCTTTCTCTTGCTCACTACTAACAACGCCTCCGAGCGCCAGAAAAATTACAGCAATGATCACAATGGGCAACACAATCTGCCAGGTAAACAGCTCGCGCAGCTCTTTCTTTAGGAGAATGAAGAACGTTCTCATGCTACCTCCTTTACACTCTGGCTGGTTGCCTGCAAGAATACTTGCTCAAGGTTATCTGCCGTGTACTTCTTTTTGAGTGCGGCTGGAGTGCCTATGTCGTGAATACTACCTGCCGCAATCAGGCCAACCCGGTCAGAAAGGTACTCGATCTCGAGCATATTGTGGCTAGACAGAATAACGGTCATGCCGCCTTTGGCTAATTCTTTTATAGTCGTGCGAATACTCATGGCGTTAACAATGTCTAATCCACTAGTAGGCTCATCCAAAATAACTAGCTTAGGATTGCACATAACTGTACGGGCGAGTAGCAGTTTGCGAGTCATACCCTTAGAGTAGGTGCTGGCTTTATCTTTGATCCTATCGCCAAGGTCAGCGAGTGCAATGCCGCGCTCAACAAATTTACTAGCCTGGTGTGAGTCGGTGGTGTACAGGTTAGCCATAAAACGCAGGTAGGCAAGACCTGTCATGTTTTTGTACGCACCGGCTTCTTCAGGTAAGTAGCTAATTACCTCGCGTACTTTCTCGGGCTGATTAACGATAGAGAGGTTAAAAATGTCAGCTTCACCTGCGGTTGGCTTAAGCAGTGTGGCAAGCATTTTCAGTGTGGTGGACTTCCCTGCGCCATTAGGTCCAATTAAGGCAAAGATTTCACCTGCGGGCACTTCTAAGCTAATGCCGTGGACAACCTCACGCTGCCCATACTGCTTTTTTAGATTCTTTATACTGAGAGCTGGCTGCATACACCAAGTATAGCAAAGAGCGCGCCTGAGGGCTTGTGGTCACGGTGCAGGTAGTAGTCTCGAGCAAAGTAACTAAACAGATGGCTACATTTAGTAGCTGGAAGCAGTCCGCATGCGGGCGAGTAGTTTTGGCACGCTTACTTGGTTGGTAATCGCGATGCGTGGAATGAGTAGCAGGTCATCGCTGCCAGTTGCCGATGGCGGGTCAGTCGTTACAGCCGTAGTATAGCCAGCATCTCGAACGAGCTGCACTGTTACAGGTGAATGCCCACCAAATGGGTAGCAAAAATCGTTGATAGAGGTTCCGAGTAGGTCTTCTAATCGGTGCTTACTCGTTTTAATCTGATCAGACGCCACGTTAACAGGTACTTTGGTTAGGTCTACGTGGTTAAGGGTGTGCGAGCCAATGATCATGCCTGCATCCTGCATCTCCTTTATCTGAGGCTTGGTCAGGTAACCAGGTGTACCAATAAACTCGCTAATTACATAGAATGTTGCGGTAAAATTGTATTTTTTAAGTATTGGAAAAGCAGCGCTATAGGCGTTATCGTAGCCGTCATCAAAGGTAATTAGGAAAGCTTTTTTGTCATTCCCACGCGCGCTGTAGTCCGAAGGTGTAATTGATCGGTACTGCGCCTCGGATAGTGTCTTCATTTGTTGTTCGAAAAGAGCGGGGGAAACTGAGCCATAGTAGCCAACTCTATCTTTGAGGTCGGTAAAATCACGGATGTGATGATACTCAAGGGTAGGCACAAAGCTATGCTTGCGTACCTGGTTTCTCGTAGGTGCTGTGGTCTCAACTGGTAGGGTGCTGGGTATAAGCACGGGTGTTGGGGCAGACGTTGCCGCCACAAGACCATCTTTCGAGGATGTAGTAGGTTTGCTTACTGCGTGTAAGTCCTGACCGTCTAATGGTTCACTAGTGATAGCGTGCCTGTAGTAACTGTAGGCTCCAATACCAATGGTTAGGCTAAAGAGAACAAAAATACTTGCGGCAGTAAAAAAAGAAAATTTCTTCACGTGCGTAGTATAGCAAGCAAAACAAAAACGCCCACGTAGAGTGGACGATTTTGTTTGGCGGGGACGACCGGGCTCGAACCGGCGACCTCCACAGTGACAGTGTGGCGCTCTAACCAACTGAGCTACGCCCCCATGCCATATTGGCACCTCCGTAATTTAGCGGAAAAACCAGAGTATGTCTAGGTTAGCTACTTTGAGCCAACGTAGAACACTACGGAGTTCTCTGTACGCAGCTTTTGTGCAAAGGCTTTTTTGCTCACATCTTCACTACCACTGCGCGCATCAACCATAACCAGGTGCCAACCGTAGGAGGTGCGAATTGGTTCAGAAATGGTGTTGAGGGGCATGGTAAAGATTGCATCTTCAAAATCCTTAGAAAAGACGGGTGCGTCTGAGCCGCGGTTAGTGCTCTTTAGCAGGCCTCCTTCATCACGTGAGGCTACGTCATTCGACTCCTGCTTGGCAACCTCAGCAAACTGGGTTGGCGTGCTGATCTTAGCTTTAATATCAGCAGCTTTTTTGCGAGCCGCTTCTACAGCCTCTGGTTTTGCGTTTTCATCAACACGAACGAGGATGTGGCGTACCGTAGCAGTGGTGAGTACCTGCTGCTCTATCACGCTTTCTGGGGCAGTTTCGCGTAACCATGTTTCAAAGAGGGAGAGGTCTACGGCGTCACCGTAGTTTTCAGCCAGAAACTGCGCCATTTTATCTTTACCGCCCACGCGGTCATAGATCGTCTTTAATTCACCATCAATAGCCCGAACGTCAACAAAAATTTTACGATCTTCAAGAGCCTTAGCAAAGAGTATGCGTGTAGCAAGTTCATTAATCACAAAGTCCTCGGTTTCTTTATTGGTAACCGTTAGGCCGTGTTTTTCTGTGTAGAACATGCGCGCTGCCACCTCTGTGCGGAAGCGACTAAGACTGATAGTTTTTCCTGCCACCCTTGCTGCAGGGTAGGGGTAGATGCGTTCTGCAAAGTGGGTGAGTGTGTTGGTGGTGTGCTTGCTATAGATGTACACGGCAGCAGTTGCGACAACTGCGATGTATGCAAAGGCAAGGCCGCCAGCAATCCAGTATGCTGCCTTCATTATTGGGTGGCGCCAGGGAATACGACGGCGCCACTCGGGTATGCCGCGGAAGAATTTCCATACGGGTTTGGCTAGGAATGTTCGCTTGGCCATGCTTACTTTTTACTTGGGCTATAGAGTAACTCAAAATCACTTTCAGATTTGAGAGGGTTGCCGTTGTTTGGAGTGAGGCTAAAGTAGGTACTAAGGTAGTTTGCTGAGAACGGTTTATCCGCCTTCTTGTAGAGAACAGTTTTACCAGTTTGTAGTGACTTGCTCGGAGTGGTAGTGCTCAAACTGGCACGGTAGCCAAAGTCATTTAGCAAGGCAACCATTTCTTGTAACTGCTTGCTCGTAGCACTTCCACCGTTTGCAACGGTAATGGTTGGTTGCTCAAGACCAATGATAGGATCAGGTGCCTGCTTGCGGTACCAGCGTTGAATGGCTGTGTAGATGCCATCCCCCTCTGCAGGGTAGGAGATGTAGCCTAGCTGATTGCTGCCGTCGGTGAGTAGCCCAAGCTCAGTGCTTGTGTCGAGCACAAAAGATTTGCGGTTTTCGGCGGAAACTCTGTTGTAAATCTCAAAAACCTTGCGCAGTGAATCCACTGACATGTCAGTTTTAATATTCTTACCAAGCGCATTCATAATGCTGTTCAGTTTTACAGGGTTGCTCAGCACACCAGCGGAGAGGGCTTTTGTGCGTAGAGCTTCGAGCACTAGCTGTTGCCGGGCAGAACGGCCATAGTCACTGTCAGCATGACGGCTGCGGGTGTAGCGCAGCGCGGTGCGTCCATCCATGTTCTGCAAACCCTTTTTTACGGTGAATGGTTCGTAGCCAAAACCCTTTTCAGCTGGAAATTCAGGGTCGGTGAACCCCTTTGGTACATCTACCTGGATGCCTCCTACGGCATCAACCAGCTCTTTAAGGCCGGCAAAATTTGTCAGTACGAAGTACGAAATTGGTGTACCTAGTATTTCGCCTACTGCATCTTTTTCTGCTTGCGCACCGCTCCCTGCTTTCTGCATTTCAGCAAACTTGTAGGTTCCGTTTAGCTTGTGGCTCCTCCCCTTCATGTAGAAATCGCGAGGCACTGAGACAATCGTTGATTTGTTGGTAATGGGGTCAATCGATAGCAGCTGCATAGAATCGGTTAAGCCAACTTCGCCACTTGTGGCGTCCATACCCAGCATAAGGATAGTGATCCTACCTTCGCCAATTCGCGTAAAGTCGGCGGGATTTAACTGATCAATTCCCTTCTCACCATTGTAGGTAAGTAAGGCGGTCTTTTCTGTGGTATTAGCCACAACAATTTGACTGGTGAATGACGAGTACCGCCAGTAGCCAAATCCAAAAAGTGCTACCAGCGTAACGAGCACAACTGTGCCAATTTTACGACGACGGCTCCATGGTTTACGTGGTGTAAGTGCTCCAGGTAGCGGTTTGGCAGCTTGAGCAGGTGGTAGTTGGTTGGGCACCGCACGGAGTGGGAGCTTGTCGGTGCCACTTGATCGGTACGGCGAGCTACTACGGTGGATAGGCTCAGGGTTAATCATTACTCTGTACTATACTGTTTTTTGATCTGTGGCACAAACCTAATCTAAAGAATGAGCATGGCATCGCCAAACGAGAAAAACCTATAGCGTTGGCTGATTGCTTCGGCGTAGAGCTGCTGGGTACGTGCTATAGCTTCTTGTGGTGACAGTGTAATCTGACGGTCGCTACTATGACTTATAAAGGTTGCAATCAAAACCAAAAGCGACGACTCAGGTAGGTGAAAATTAGTTAGCAGATGATTAGCAGTGGCTATCTGTTTTCCGGGATGTAAAAAGATATTTGTGGGCTGTGTGCCGGCGAGTAATTTGCTGCCTTGCCAGTGCCCCTCGAGTGTGCGCAGGCTTGTGGTGCCAACGGCGAGGAGGCTCTTATTCTGTGCAATGACCTGACTGAGGGTAGTGGCAGTAGTATCCTCGATTGTTGTGATCTCCGTGTGAAGTTGATTATCTTCAATCGTATCGGCACGTAGTGGGAGGAAGGTGCCGAGTCCCACATGCAAGGTAACCTCATGCCAGCTGTGCCCAGCATCACGCAAGTCTAGCTGTAGCTCTGGAGTAATATGCAGGCCTGCCGTAGGCGCAGCACTTGATCCAATTGGACCCGCGTAAATAGTTTGGTAGCGTTCATCACTACTGCCTCGTTCGGTAATATAAGGTGGTAATGGGATCTCGCCAGTTGCCTCCAGTGCTTCGTCTATAGACTCTACACCAGTAAACACTAGGGTGAATGTAGTCATAGCCGGGCTGCTCTCAATACTTTCTACTGTGGCGTGTAATGCCGTTAGATCACCAGTGGGGGTAGTAATCAAAAAAGAATCCCCAATCTTTGGTGCACTCCCCCGTACCATACAGCTGAAACTACCAGTAGTTGGTCGTGGTTCTAATACAAAGATTTCATATGTCTTACCGTTCTCTTGGTGTCGCGCATAGTGACGCGCTTTTCGCACCTTGCTGTTGTTCACTACTACCGCAGTTTCTGCGGGCAAGAACTGAGCAAGATCACGCACCGTGGCGTGACTAATACTGTCTGAGGCGCGATTATACACAAAAAGACGAGCGCTATCACGCGGTTCAGCTGGCGTTTGGGCGATCAGCTCGGAGGGAAGATCGTAGCAAAAATCAGCGAGGTGCATTCCGTTGCGGAGAAAATGTGCCACTGTTCATCAGTCGCTGGCGACGTGGATCATCGGTCATGATTGCACCAGCTTCACGCAATTCATCCATGCTACGAACCTTAGCGTTGTTAATCACGCCAATAATTTCACTTTCTGGGATACGCTCATGTTGCAATCTTCCATCCTTGGCTTGCTTGGATAGGTCGTTAATGATGCTTACTATCTCACGTGGGTGGGGGAAGTTGGTGAGAATAAAATTCTCACTGGCTCCAGCTGTTTGCACAGTGACATTGCCAAAATCCAGGAAGGTCTGGAAAAAGCTAGAGACAACCGAATTGGCATCCTCTACGTCCTCAAGGTTAAGCTCGGAAATTTTTCGGTAAAAGAGTGATTCGTGACGAATGCTCACCAACCGTCTATCAGTAACGATTAGGATATCCAGATAGTTATCAAGGATATATACCAGAAAAACAATGGCACAAACCAACTGCATCAGGCCAATGACTATCACTGCAGTATTAGTTCCTGCATCACCCAGGCTATTGGCGAGCATGCCTTGGCTAAATGAGTACTGAAAAAAGAGGCTTGCGATAAAAATCAGCGCGAACATAAAACTACCCGAAAGGTAGTTAAAGTAGTGTGGTCGCAAAAATATATATACAGCCTCGTTTCGCTCTTTACCTGGGAATGATGAGGCAATCTCCAGCATTAGAACCCACTAAAATTAAACAAGCTATCTTGTTGCTGCTGTGCATTTATTGCTGTGATTGGACGCATGAGTGAAAGGGTGGCGATCATACTGATAGCGCAAAGGCCCAGAAAGATACCGACAAAGGCGACGGTGTTATCGCCCCTAAACCTATAACGTAGGAAGTTCAAGATGACGATAAAGGCAAGGATGCCGAGCAAGAATATCCCGATCAGGTAGCCAAGAATGAAGTACCAGCTGCTCATGTACTGAGTATAGCACTAGGTGAGCGGTAAACCCAGGTGGGAACGCGCTAGCGGAGTTACTACCCGACCACGAGGAGTGCGATCAAGAAATCCAATACGTAGTAGGTAAGGCTCGATTACATCCTCCAGTGTTTCAGGTTCTTCGCCGGTAGCAGCGGCCAGTGTCTCTAGTCCTACAGGTCCACCGTTAAACTGATTTGTGATTGTGGTGAGCACAAGGCGATCTGTGCTGTCTAAGCCAAGTGGGTCAATCTCCAATTGATCAAGAGCGTGGATTGCGAGATTCAAGTCAATTACAGATTTCCCGGCAACGGCGGCATAATCACGCACTCTACGCAAAAGTCGATTGGCAACACGCGGTGTGCGTCGTGCCCTGCCGGCAATATGCATGAGGGCTTCATCTGCCACACTAATCTCTAGAATCTTGGAGGCGCGCAGAAGAATAGAGGCAATCTCCTCATCGCTGTAGTACTCCAGGCGATGCACAATGCCAAACCTGTCGCGTAGTGGGTGTGAGAGTGCTCCTGCCCGGGTAGTTGCTCCAACCAGGGTAAAGCGCGGCAGATCAATCCGAACAGAGCGTGCTCCAGGTCCTTTACCCAGAATAATATCAAGCGCATAGTCTTCCATTGCCGGGTAAAGAGTTTCCTCTACCGTGCGATTTAGACGGTGGATTTCGTCAATAAACAGTATGTCGCCTTCCTGTAGGTTCGTCAGGATTGCGGCTAAATCACCAGCACGAGTGATTGCTGGCCCGGCTGTTACCCGAACGCTACTACCCATTTCATGCGCAATAATGTGGGCTAGCGAGGTTTTACCTAAGCCGGGTGGGCCGTAAAATAACAGGTGGTCAATGCTCTGCTTACGACTCTTTGCGGCTGTTACAGCCACGCGAATACTCTCTTTAATTCGTTCCTGTCCTACGTAGTCAGTGAGACTACTTGGGCGAAGGGAGAGGTCGGCACTTTCTTCCTGGACGGATGCCTCTGGGGAGAGTACAGAATCTAGTTGCATGCATTGACTATAGCAACTCCACCAGCGGTGAGAAACAAAAACCTTTGCTTACGCGAAAGTTAGGATACAAAAATTTGTATGAAAAAGTATGAATATAACATACGTTTGTAAAGAAAATGTTTGTGAGAGTTGACATTTTTCTCGCTGATTCATAAGCTGTATCTACACGACGCATGAACCTATGGGCATCTGCCAGAGCAGCCCATGGGGAGTCGACTGGCAAGGTCACGATACGTAAAGCGAGGGAATCCTTATCAGTTAGCTAACCATACGACCATGAGTACCATGCGTTCTACACGCAGACTACTTTCGTTTGGTATTGCGGGCGCACTTGTTTTTCAACTTTTTGGAGCGATTATCCCTCCAACAGTCGCACACGCAGCCGGACCAAGCGTAGTCTTAAGTGAAATAAATTGGGGCGGTTCTACCGGACTTTCTACCGATCAGTGGTTTGAGATTGCCAATATGTCTGGTGCAACCATTGATTTCTCTACTTCAAGTTTTCGCCTAGAGAGTGATCAGTCAGCACCAGGCTGTACAGCTGGTCTGAACTGTACAACTGTTCTCACAATTGATGGCAGCACCCTAGGTGCAACGAGCAAACTTGCCAGCGGTAAGTATCTAGTATTTGGCGCTAAGTCTGCTGCAACAACAGCTGTTAACCTTCCAACAGCACCAGCTGATCCTACGGATACACGCTACGTTCAGGCAGCAACACTAGCTTTGCCTACTGTGGCAACACGCTACTACCTAGTAGATGTAACTACCAGCACAGCTGTGGACATGCTTGGTCGCCTAGACGGCACCGGTGCAATTCCATTCTTTGGCGTAGCTCCAACCTCAAGTACTCCAGCTAGCACTATGGCACGTAGCTATGACTCTCTCGGTATGCCGCTGAGCGGAGATTTGGTAAGCAGCTGGCGCTCAAGCATGACCCGCGGTCTTAATTTTAAGAGCGGGCTCACCGAGTACGGGACACCAGGCACCAAGAATGTAGAGGTGGCTACTCCTACCGCGCTAACCATTGCGCCAAGCTTTAGCACTACCGTTGCCAGCCAGCCAAGTATCACCGGTACTATTAGTGCTGAAGTTACTTCCGTGGTTATTGGTATTCGCCGCATGACACCAAGTGTGCTCGATCTACCAGCTGTCCCTGCAACGATTAGCGCGGGCACCTTTAGCGCAATCATGAGTCTACCTGCAGGGCGATACACCTTTACCGTTAAAGCTTTCGATGTAGATGGTAACGCTGCGCCAGCTGCCAATATCCGCAGCAGCATGGCCGACGTAACAGGTAACTACGTTGTCTTTGCAGACGTAGTTGGTTCAATCGCTACACCTGTCCTAAACGCAGTGCCAAGCATTACCAATCAACCTAGCGTTATGGTCTCAGGCACGGTACAAACTACCCCAGACCCTGTAACCAGCGTAGATATTATGCGCAACGGCGTGTTTATGCAGAGTGTGCCTGTAGTCGCCGGTTCGTTCTCGGCAAGTGTGTTCCTGTCACCAAACATGATGAACACCCTTTCAGTCGTTGGTATTGCGGATACGGCGGCAGTTAGTTTGCCGGCAATGGTTACCGTTACCCACGACAACATTGCGCCGCTAGCGGTTGATGTAACTAAGGTTTTGCTAAGCGCTAACAAGCCTGGTACCCAGGATACTTTGGCAGGCAACCCTGCTGCGGCTGAGGCTAACACCATGCTTTACGTCTATAGCGATGCAGCTATGACTAAGCTAGTACCTGGTACTCCAGTTACGGTGGCAGCCAATGGCTCCTTCCCAGTTATCCAGCTTGGTGACAACTTGTACGGAAAAGTTTGGCTACGTCTCATGGACGCTGCAGGTAATGTTGGTCCAGCGGTTACTGTAGTAAATCCAATTGATTTTACTAGCACTGTTGCAGGTATTCAGGCAACTGCCACTGAAACCACTATGACACTCAGCTGGCCTGCTGTAGCTGGAGCCAGCAACTACCTGGTTAAGTACCGTACACAGGATGGTGCATATGGCACTGCAGTTTCCATCTGCAATGGTTTGCCTTGTGATCCTACGGTTACCCTGATTAATCTGCTACCAAAGACTATGTATGTGGTATCTGTTGCGCCGGTTGACGCCTTTGGTAATGTGGGAGGATACGCCGAGTTTACTGCTGCCACAGCAACCCCTGCACCGGTAGTAGTGCCCGTTACTCAAACGATTCGTCGCTTGCCTGCCCCGGCGCCAAGTGCTACGCCGTCGGTAACTCCTAACCCAGAGCCATCGCCAGAAACGGGTGAGGTAAAGAGTACAACAGATGAGACAACAAATTGGACACCTTGGGTAATTCTTGCAATCATCGCAGTTCTGGCTGTACTTGCGGCTCTCGGCTACTTCTACTGGTTTGGTGGTGAGGCTGGAGCGGCCGCTTTGGCCAGCGCTACTGCGGCTCGTGATAAGGCAACCAAGGAATCTCCTGAAAAACGTTCAGCCGAATCAAGCGGTGGAGGCGGAGACCCGAGCAAGAAGAAAATAGATAAACGCTGGTAAGATCTACACCAGAACAAGCCCCGGCACAGGCCGGGGCTTCGGTATACATTATAAAAATTCCCCATGTATTGGGGAATTTTTAATGGAGCCACTGGGCGGATTTGAACCGCCGACCTCTACTTTACGAAAGTATTGCTCTACCAGCTGAGCTACAGTGGCGAAATGAGTGAGCAAAGAAAAGTTTACTTTTCTTTGTGAGCGAAAGAGACATCTGTGTCGCGAAGCGACACTATGGCGTAGAGAGCGAACGCGGGAAAGCTTGCTTTCCCATGTGAGCGAACGAGCCACTAACTTTGTGGAACAAAGTACCGTGACAATCTGTATTCTACACTCTACTTAATCTGTAAAGACCAGTTTTGATCGTAGCAAAAGCTTAGAGCAGGGGCAACACGTATTGCTCAACTGGTGCTTTGTTATCAGTCAGTACCGGCATATCTGTAAGCGGTCCAGTATACTCAGAAAGTAGGAGCATTTGCTCGGCTGGAGTTGCTTGTCGATGTTCGGTAAACTCCTGCTTTTTAGCGACAACCATAATATTCTGGAGTGCTCCAGGCTGTCTGCCTTGATCGGTCATGTAAATCCTTACAAATGGGAAAACCTGCCGGTAGGTGGCAATGAGTGCGGCAGGGAACTGTGATCCCTTACCAGTTAGTGCGCCAATAACGTTGGTAATCACCACACCGTCGTCACTGAGACTATCCGCAACCTTCTGTGTACATTCAAGAGTGGTTAGCTGAAAAGGGATCGAGTAGCGATCGCCAAATGCATCGGTGTAGATCACATCGTATTTTTCTTTGTTGCGGTTGAGGAAGGTTCTTCCATCTTCACTCACAAAGCGCTGGCGTGGAGAGTCGGGCAGTCGGAAAAAGCGCTTTGCAATACCTTGAAGTGCCGGGTCTATTTCTACAATAGTTACCTCACCGGTTGCATTACGTTTTAAAAAGCTTGTGCTCACCGTGTAGCCAGCTCCGCCAATCAGTAGTGCTTTCTGCACGTCCTTTGTATAGTAATCGTCCAACTTGTAGTACTGGGCGTAGGTAAAGGTAGTCTCGCCTGTTACCGGATCCATTCCGGAACTATACTGTTGGTTAAGGCGCATGAGCACTGTTTTACGCCCATTGAACACTCCATTTTCTTCTACGAGCACACGACTGTACTGCGTATCGTAGTCGTGAATTTTTGCCTGAGCGTATACCTGGTTAATTTGGGCAAGTACCGGCACTGTGGTAATGAGCACTAAACACGCCAAGATTTTTGTAGAATAGTACCTGAACCCTCCAACCAAAAGTGAAAGCGAAAAAAGAAATACGCCAATTATGATGAGTACAGCGTTGGTGCCAAAGCTTGGTAGCAGCCAAAAGCCAGCAGCAAAGGTGCCTACAATGCTGCCAATACTACCGATAGCGCTGAACAGACCAACAACACGACCACTCGATGAAATGTCGGTTAGTCTCAGACGGGTAGCGTAGGGGCTGGCTAAGCCCAAAATGGTGCTGATTGGCGCAAGTAGAATAAGAGAGGCAATAAGGCCTTGTACCTGGGTTGATCCGGTTGCCGTATGGACAATCAGGCTAAGTAAAACGTCTTTAAATATGGCCAGCACACCGGTAAGTAGTGCTGCAGAGGCCAAGATTAGGGAAAGAATGCCAATATCTTGTTTTGTATCTGCTAGTCTGCCTCCCAGCCAGTTACCTAGGCTGAGGCTAGCCAGTACAATGCCGATAATACTCGTCCATATTAAACTTGAGGTTCCCACATACGGAGCAAGCATACGCGCGGCAGTAATTTCAAAAATCATTACCGAGGCACCAGTGCTAAACGTAACTAGTGGTACTAAATACTGTGTGTAAGAAGGAGGTTTAGACATACCACCAGTATGACATGTGTGGTGCGATGTATTTGTGAGTCTTGGTGCGGGTAGCGGGAATCGGACCCGCATCTCATCCTTGGGAAGGACGCATTCTACCACTAAACTATACCCGCCTGTTCTGAAAGCCTAAAGGCATTACCGCTTACTCTGTTCGAAAGAGTACCACCTTGGTGCAACAATGTAGAGTCCTTGAGTATCTTGTTCAATCACATGTCCCTCTGATCGTAGCAGATCTGCCTGCTCACTGGGAGAAACACCATGGTTTCTAATTGTTACTCTACCCTCCTTGTTCACTATCCGCTGCCAAGGTATGTCGCCGGCGGCTCGTACCTTAGCACTACCTAGTGAGCCCAAGGCCCAACCCACCAGGCGAGCGCCTCGAGGCAAGCCTACTTCTCGGGCAATCTGACTATAGCTTGCTACATAGCCGAATGGAACGTGACGAATAGCAGCAAAAATTCGCTGATAGATGGAGTCTTCCATGTTACAGGCGGTAGAAGTAGGCAATGTTCGGAATAATACGAGTTGGAGTGAGCCCGCGTAATGGTTCGTAGAGCGGGTCGGCTTTCGCTTCAGCTAAACCACGCTGAGTTGCCATCACGACTACCAGGCCTTTTTTGGGTAGCTCGGTAAAGGATTGTGTTTTTGGAGGTATGCGGTTAAAGAAACGCTCCTGTTTGTCCAAGAAATAGTTGATATGTGCCACCTCGTTGCAATTAATATAGACAACGGTATCTCCGTGACTGCGCGCCTCTTCGTACATAGCATCGGCTATATCTTTCATGCCACCGTTCCAGTCAAGGTTACTATCATGGAAGTAGCGATAGCCGTTAGAGGCTGGAGTAATTAATTCGTTACTGAAACCAATGAGATTTGAGCGCTGTGCAAGCACTGGGTAGGTGTAGGCAAGTACGAGTAAGAACGGAATAGTTACCCGTAAAAAACCAAATGCTTGTACTCCTCTTACTATCCTTGCCATGGTTACTCCAAGCACAATGCAGAATATCCAGAGTAGCGGTGCAATATGTCTAATGCCTAAGTTGAGCTTACTCGTGAGTGAGGAATAGGTAAGAATTACAGTAATAATCAAAAAGAGAATAGTAATTGGCTGCAGCTTTGGTCGCTTGAATAGCTTGGGAACACCACGGACTATGGCAAAAAAGCCGAGTAGTAGGGCTACTAGCTGCGTTTTAAGGAGGAAGAGTACGGGGAAAAAATACCAAACACCGCTCGGGAGCTCCTGTCCTAACAGGTAGGTTGGCCGACCTATTACGGTTGAGCCAAGTACTAAAATCATTCCCTTTACATAGTCCGCGGGTAAAATCCAGCGGATGATATTCATAAACTTGTCAGGATCGAGTATGCCGCGATCCGCGAGTTGCGCGTAAATTTGCAGGGTTTGAGGGGGTAGAGTTGAGGGATTTGGTCTAATCGGCGAGCTGAAGCCGTAGACAAACCAAATGATTACCCAAATAATCACAGCACCTGCTCCAACGTGACCAAGAACAGTCTTCCAGTTGAGCTTGCTGCGTTTAGCTACATACAGCAGCCATATGAGCGCAATCGGCAGAAGAGCAATGGCTGAGTGTTTGGTAACCAGGGCGGCGCCAAGACTTACGGCAACAAAGCTGGCATTAGCTAGGTTCGGCTTATCGTAGTAGCGTAGTAAGGTATAGGTTGCAAACAAGTAGCAGAGGGTAAGTGGGATATCTGTGTTAGTAAGCACGCCGTGGCCAATGATGGTAGGGCAGAACGCAATAAAGAAAGCTGTCCATAAGCCTGCAGGTTCGCCCCAAATCTTTCGAATCAGGAGAAAGCTACCAAATACCAGGGTGAGTAGCACGGCGAGTGCCGGGAGACGCGCCATAAATAGCATGAGCTGCGCATTATTGCCAGACTCGTACACCCACTCATCTGCCCAGCGCCTGGCCTCTACCCAAGAATCGTACATAGTTGGGCTTGAAGCATCCCAGAGCTTTTGATCATCCTTGGGCAAGGCTGGGTTTAGGGCGAGCACCGGCAGCGCAGTGAGGTAGCGAAAACCGAAAGGGTGCTCTGGATCGAAACGAAAATCGTGACGTTCTATGGCCAGGTAGGCGGATGCGACATGAATACCTTCATCCATGGTCATACTGGTGCGCCAGGCTGACCATAAACCAAAACCCAGCGTCCAGGCCAGAATTAACGCTAGGACTACCGTACCTTTTCTGGTTGCGATCGGCTGTTTGTGCATACTGAACCTACTCTTTTACAGCGGCTTTCTCGGTTACCCTAAAGCCCATGTACTTACCAAGCATTAAACGAGTCTGAGCGTCGATACCAGGAATTGCACCAAAGAAAACAGTGGCAAATGGCACCAGGAGCCACTGACCAATCATTGACCAAAACTGAACAGGCTTTTTATCGTGGGAAACGGTGTTGAGCAGTTTGAGGGTGATGCCCGCAGAAACTAGTAAACCTACCCAGGTGATACTTAGGAGAACCTGGGTAACTACCGGGAAGTTAGAAGCAGCAACATGAGCGTGAAAGCTCTTATTGAGGATTAGCGGTAGCCAGCCCACAATCGTAAGGAAGAAAGCAGAGGTTCCCCAAGAAAATGTTCCGGCAAAGGCGCGGTAAATCAGCGTCCAGCGTAAGCGAATAGGGATTTTTTTGTGGCGAAAAGATTCCAGCACAATGTAGGGAAAGTGCTCCACGCCATATGCCCAGCGCTGCTGCTGGTAGTAGAGGTTTTTAAGCGTGGCCCAGCGTGTTTCAACGTGTACCGCATCCATGTAAATAGGAATAAACAGTGGCACAACTCGGAATTTACCATTGTAGTGAAAAAAGGCACGGAAGTACTGGCGAGAGTCTTCATTAACAATGCTTGTGCTCCAGTAGTTTATGTCCTTGAGCGTCTGTAGGCAGGTGGCGTGGGTAGCAAACGTTACTAGCCGGTAGTCACGCACAGATTCTACGAGCTGCCAAAAGGTAGTACCAAAAGCTAATAAGCGGGAGAACCAGCCAGCCTCCCAGATGTTATTAAAGTACATGGCAATGGGGTGAAAGCTCACTCGTAGCCGATCTGGGGTAATCACAAACTTGTAGGTAAGCACAGAAAAATACTGCTCGTGGAAACGGGAGTCTGCATCGGCGGTTGTGACGATAACATTTTTGAGTGGGATGCCTTCCGCATTCATCTCCTTAACGAGCTGCTTTGCAGCCCAAGTAGCATTGGCTCCCTTAGCTTTTACCTCACCGACGATGCCGTCTGGGTGCTCAGATACGTAAAAGCGGTGAAACTTTTTACCGTACTTTGCCACTAGCTCAGACGCAACCTTCTGTGCGTGATCGTGCACGCGACCTTCTGTAGCCAAACAGACGATAACTTTGTCCATTGGGTAGTCAGCGGCTAGCGCAGAATCAAGCGAGGCTTCTAGGATGCTTGCCTCCTCGCGATAGGTGGTAAGAATAATTACGTGGTAGATGTCGTTCCAATTTGGTAGGTCTAGCTTTTCTCGCTCCTCGGTTGACAGGTTGTTAAGCTCGCGGAGCTTGCCCATCCAGTCGGTGGCAATGCTCTTCTTCAAGCGTCTGTAGCCTCTGAGCAGAATGTCTCCATAGCTTAGTGAGCGTAAGAGCCAGTAGACATCAAAAAGAATAATGAAGATTGTCACAACTAACGGTAGTGTGTAGGCAAAAACAAAGGGTGCAATCAGCGCTACCCAGAGCAAGGCTCCTGGTAGAATCTCAAAAAAACGAAACCAAAACCGATTGTAGCGGGAGGCTGGATTTGGGTTGGCAACGACTTCGCTTGGCGACTGTGAGTGCATAGCAATATTGGCTACAGTAGCATGTTTCTTTACCTGTAGCTAGCTTGGATTGAAGGCTCGATTATTCGCAAAAAAGGCTGAAATAGGCACTCCTCCTACAGTTGGAAGTAAGGTGGTGAGGGTTGATCGAATCAGCTCATCGGTGGGGCTTTTGCCTTTCTGCACCTGAGCGTAGTAGGCCTCGTTGAGTCGGTAGAAAATAGTTGGATCAGCTTTGTATAGCTTCATCCAGGCCATACCGACCAGCTGGTAGACCTTGCTGACCTGTGGGTAGCTGTAAAAGGCTTCGTTGTCTTTGTAAACCGTAAGTGTCTGGTTGAAGCTGGCGTACTGGGCATCGTTGATAATAAGGTAGAGGTTGCTGTAGTTGGGTAACTTGCCTTGATCAATCATTTTACGCATCACTACATCGGTAGCCGCTACCGTCATCCCTTCTTCCAGAGCAGAACTATCCATAACGGCCACACCGTGAAAAGCATGGATGGTCTCGTGGATGATTGTATTTACGTCCTCAAACTTTTCCTTGCTAAAGCTTTTGAGGCGAATGGTAATACTAATGCCCTGTGCGCTATTCTCGATTAAAATCTCGCCGGCAGCCCCGGTGATTTTAAAATTATCTACAAAGCTAATTGTTACCTGGTTAAGTAAGTAGGGGGCGCCGTAGATTTCTTTAATGATGTCGTAGGCGTTGGTAATAACATCCTTAATCTCCTGTTGCTGGGAAGAGATAGTTGCTTCACCCAACGAGCTCTCGTTCTTAAAATTAAAGAGCGGAGGACGACTGCGTAGCCGCTGTAGCTCTGCAGAGTTGGAGCTAAGCTGACTTTCTTGGTTTTTAACCTGATCTTTAAGGCTGCTCAGTTGCTTTGTAGCGCTCTCCAGCTCAGCCTTGGTAGATTCGAGCTGCCTAGTAGTATCGGCGAGCTGACGACTTTTCTCGGCAATAGTTTTATCATCTGCCGCCTTCTGCTGCTTGTAACCATCAATCTCCCCTTCGAGTGCATCAATGCGCTGTAGGTTGGCTTCAATTGAGGTGCTGCTGGTAATTTGTGTAAAGCGCCACTGGTAAAAGAAGCTAGAAGCAATAATCCCAGCCACCAGGGCAATCACAGGGTATAAACGAGACACCCGCTTGGGGCGCTGCAAGAATGTTTCGCGAGATGGAATGAATGGCTCCATGTGGATTCATTGTACCCTAGACCACCCCTTGCTACCATGAGAAGGTGAAAATAAAGCAACCAGCCCCAAAGTCTTCCATTACAATAGGGAACTTAACAGAAAAACCTCTCCTGCGCTTTGCGGTTGTTGGAGCTATTAGTACAATTACAGACTTGATTGTACTCAACCTGTCAGGTCTGTTTATAAATATATACCTGGCCACAACGCTAGGATTTCTGTCTGGGCTTACGGTTGGTTACTTTTTAAACTCGAACTACGTTTTTCGATCGGAACAGACTATTCACCGCTACGGACGCTACGGGTTGACCTCGGCGATTGGCTGGGGCACAACGATCGGCATCATGTACGGGCTACACGATGTGCTCGGCTGGCGCGCTCTAGCTGCTAAGCTTGTTGCTGTAGTGGTGGTATTTATTTGGAACTACAACCTAAGTCGGCTCTGGGCATTTCGATAGCGGCTTTGTAACCCCGCAACTGGTTAACACACCTTGACATTTCGGGTGTTTTTTGCTATAGAAAGGGTGGTAGGGTAGTTATGGCAAGGCCAGTTTGGAGAACAAAAAATCAGACATCTAGGTTGCAGTGCCTCGGAGTTTCTCCAGAGCAGCAGCCAACGACATTCGGGGAAGCAGGAGTACTAATCGAACAGCTTGAAATCGCTAGAGGGTTGCGAAAGCCACCCAAAAGCAAGTCCGGGAAGAATAAGTTTCAGCAAGCACCAGAAGGTTCACCTTTCTGGTGGGAGAACCTAGATCCGCAAGCCCAGCTAAATGGGTGGCTCAAAGAGCAAATGGATCAACATGGCGAAGCTGCTTTCCATCTAATCCCGAAGGACGAGAGAGAAAGGCTAGGGCTCACCCTGGCCTAAACAACAAGACCAGCGCAATCCGCGCTGGTCTTACTCTTTTGTCTTACTAACGTTTGACGTTAATCCCAATCCAAGTTTCCGGCGGTTTGGTACTCAGTCACACGCGTCTCAAAGAAGTTCTTTTCTTTCTTAAGGTCGATGATTTCGCTCATCCATGGGAATGGGTTGGCGGTGCCATATACCTTAGGCAGGCGAATACGCTCTAGGCGCCGATCAGCAATGTACTCCATGTACTCGGTGACCTTCTCTACGTTCAAGCCCAAAATGCCGCGTGGCAAGCAATCTGCAGCGTACTGCACCTCTAGTTCAACGGCGCGCTTGATATTTTTGGTGATCTGATCCTGAAAGCTCTTGGTCCAGATCTCTGGATTTTCATCAACGATAGTGTTGATAAGGTCAGACCCAAAGGCAAGGTGCACTGATTCATCGCGCAGAATGTACTGGAATTGCTCGGAAACACCCACCATACGATTCTGACGAGCAAACGACAGCATCATCACAAAGCCAGCGTAGAAGAAGATCCCCTCCATGATCACGTAGTACCCGATTAAGTCATGTACAAAGCGCTGAATATCCTCGGTGGTTTTGGTTTCAAAACCAGGATCCATCACGCTCTTGGTCATCTCGACAACAAACTCATCCTTCTCGCTGATTGATGGAATAGTTAAATACATGGTGTAGACCTCTTCTGGGTCTAAACCAAGGGTATCGCAGCAGTAAATAAAGGTATCGGTATGCACTGCTTCTTCGTAAGCCTGGCGCAGGAGGTACTGACGGCATTCAGGGTTGGTAATGTGCTTGTACAGCGCGAGTACAATATTGTTAGCGGTTAGTGATTCTGCGGTAGAGAAGAAACCCATATTCCACATAATCAAGCGGCGTTCGTCTGCAGTCAGACCCTGAGGGTGTTTCCAGAGCTCTACGTCGTTCTGCATAGAAATTTCATCTGGGGTCCAGTTGTTTGCCACGCCAGCCTTGTAGTGCTTGCGTGCCCAGTGGTACTTCATAGGAAGGATCTTGTTAGGATCTGTTCCCGAGGCATTCAAAATAGTCTTCTTTTGAGCGACAGCCTTGTTCATAACTGATCAGGTTTAACGGATAAGGGGCTTATTGGCAGGACTCACAATCTGGGTCATTAATGAGGCAGGCCTTCTTGGGTAGGATTATCTCATCGTCTAGTGAGGTGCGAGGTTCTGGTGCTGGTGCAGGCTCACTGGCAAGAATTTCGCTCATTGGCACCGCTTGAGCTAGAGCTGGCTCTGGTTGTGACAACGGTTCCATGACCGGCATAAAGCTCTGGAAGCCACTAACACTACTGCTCATTGCCTCTACGCTGACAGTAGCAGGGGCTTCAAGGTTGTGCAAACGTTGACCTTGCAGGTCAAGGGTTGCTTTCTCGATCGACGTAGCAGCCACGGTGCGCAGATAGTAGGTGGTTTTAAGGCCGAGGTGCCAGGCGTGCATGTACACATCAGACAGGGCCTTGCCGCTGGTCCCCTCAAAGAAGATGTTCAGCGACTGTGACTGGTCGATCCACTTACCACGATAGGCGGCAATTTTAATGAGCCAGTTCATGCCGACTTCAAATACCGTTTTGTACTTGTTGCGAAGCTTTGGCGGAATCGAGGTAATATCGCGCACAGATCCATCGGAGCGTTTAAGCTCTGAGAGCATTGTTTCGTTCCACAGGCCAAGACGCTTGAGGTCCTGTACTAAGTAGTCATTCACGACGGTAAACTCACCGCTCATGTTGGACTTTACGTACAGGTTCTTGTAAATCGGTTCAATACAAGGGAAGCAGCCGTTGATGTTAGAGATGGTTGCAGTTGGTGCAATCGCCATGGTGTTGGAGTTGCGCAGACCATACTTTTTAATCAATTCACGAACCGGAGCCCAATCTAGCTTGCTGCTGCGGGATACACCGATTGGCATGCCACGCTCCTGCTCAAGTAGGTCGAGGGTATCGATTGGCAGAATACCGCGATCCCACTTTGAGCCCTTGAAGCTGCTGTAAGCACCCTTCTCTTTTGCAAGTTCAGCCGAGGCCTTAATAGCGTGGTAAGAAATCAGCTCCATGTTCTCATCTGCAAAGGTAACAGCTGCGTCAGAATCGAAATCGATATCCATGGCAAAGAGTGCATCTTGGAAGCCCATGAGGCCAAGGCCAATTGGGCGGTGACGCATATTTGCAGTCTTGGTTTCAGGTGTTGGGTAGTAGCCAGCATCGATAGTGTTATCGAGCATGCGAATGGCTACAGCTACACTTTCAGCCAACTTTTTGTTGTCGATTTTGCCATTGCTGAGATGATGAGCCAGATTGACTGAACCAATGTTACATACGGCGGTTTCATCGCCGGAGTTATTGAGCGTAATCTCTGTGCAGAGGTTTGAGTTGTGGATTACGCCCACGTGATCCTGCGGACTGCGGACGTTGCAAGGGTCCTTAAAGGTAATCCAAGGATGGCCGGTTTCAAAAAGCATGGAGATCATCTTGCGCCAGAGGTCTTTGGCCTCAATCTGCTTGTATAGACGAATCTCTCCTTTCTCTGCCTTTTTTTCGTACGCAATATACTTTTTTTCAAACTCTGCGCCGTAGAGATCGTTGAGCTCAGGGGTTTCTTCTGGGCTAAAGAGCGTCCACTTTTTGCCCTCTATCACGCGCTTCATGAAGAGATCAGGGATCCAGTTGGCAGTGTTGATGTCGTGGGTGCGACGGCGTTCATCACCGGTGTTCTTGCGCAGGTCCAGGAAGTCTTCAATTTCGTAGTGCCAGGTTTCTAGGTAGACACAGGCCGCCCCGCGACGTTTGCCGCTGCGGTTAATAGCAATGTTTACGTCGTTAGCAATACGCAGGAACGGAATGACACCCTGACTCTCTAGGTTAGTAGTCTTAATGTGCGCGCCGGTAGCTCGAATCTTACTCCAGCTGGTACCAATGCCACCAGAGTACTTGGAGAGCTGAGCATTATCGGAGTACACCTTAAAAATGTGATACAGGTCATCGTTGACCGTGTTCAGGTAGCACGAGCTGAGCTGTGGGTAGGTGGTACCAGCGTGGAAGAGGGTAGGGGTAGACGGAGTGTAGCGCATCTCGGAGAGAGCCTCGTAAAAGGCTAGTGCCCACTTGGTACGATCAGCCGGTGCTTCAGGCAGGGCAAGGCCCATGGCAATGCGCATCCAGAATGCCTGAGGTGCCTCCATGCGGCGATCACCTGCTTCCTCACGGTAAAAGTAGCGATCATAAAGCACCTGTACTCCCATAAAGTCGAAGAGTTTGTCGCGCTCTGGATCGATCGCGGCGGTGAGCTCGTCAAAGTTAAACTCAAGCATTTGGGTATCGAGACGACCGTTGTCTACGCCAGTTTTTATGTTGGCTACAAAACCATCTCGGTAACCCTTAACGGGGTCTGTAGTGCCGTAGGCCTCTTGGTACAAATCGTGCAACACTACTTGGGCTGCAACCTTGCTGTACGCTGGGTCGCGCTCAATTAGGCTACGGGCGGCCAGTACCATACCCTTGCCAAGATCTTTGTAGGACATGCCATCAAAGAGGTTGGCCTCAGTTTGGTGCACAAGAAGCTCTAGATCGACCTCGGTTGGGTTGCCAATATTTTTGATGAAGGAACCAAACAGCGTGCGGAGCTTTTTACGATCAAGCGGCTTAGATTCACCCTGTTCGTTGATGTAGCTGATCTTGGTTTTCTCGGCAGTAATTTCGGCTGCTTGCGCCTCTTTCTTTTCTTCACGGATCTTAGCGTGCTCAGCTCGGTAGAGAATGTAGGCCTTGGCAATGTCAAAGAGGCCATACTCCATGAGGGTGCGTTCAACCAGGTCTTGCACCTTTTCTACCTCGGGGATGCTCGCTGGAAAGCTAAGCTCTACGTGGCGAATAGCGTGGTCAGCCATCATATCGAAGGCACGTAGATCAATCAGCGGGTTAACGCTGCGAGCTGCCTTTTCCATGGCGAGGCGAATTTTGGTTGGCTCAAAGTCAACTACAGAACCATCGCGCTTGCGAATCTTTGTAACGGGCATACCGACTCCTTAGAGTGAGTTAATCGTTCGGGTAAACTGTTCGAGATTCTCAAAGGCTTCGTACACCGAGACAAATCGGATGTACGCAATCTCATCAACCTCTTTTAAGGCGGCACGGACAGCTTCCCCTACCTCAGCACTGGTGACCTCATCGCGGCCAAGCGCTAAAAGCTGCTGTTCTACCTTCTCTACCATGCTGTCGATCTGGACTGCGCTGACGGGGCGATTCTTACACGAAGTAGCTATACCTGCATGTACCTTTTCTGGCTTGAATCGCTCTTTATTTCCGCTCTTTTTAATGACGATTAGATTCGGAGCGTCTACCCGTTCGTAGGTGGTAAACCTGAACTTACAGGCAAGGCACTCGCGTCGTCGTCGGATTCCGTCATTAGTGTCACGTGAATCGACAACCTGGCTTTCTCTCTGTTTGCAACGTGGGCAGATCATGCGGATTACACTACATATAGTAGACAGTAACGATGATGAACCACATTATATTGTGTTTCAATGCCTTGAGCGCCGTAGTAATCAAAAAATGGCTGTAGGAGTATATTTTCGGTTTATGTTTGGTTTTTGTGTGAGGATTGCATACAAAAAACCCGGCAGGTGCCGGGTTTTCTTTCAGGTTAAACGCTGCTGCAAGGTGCGTTATGGCATCATGCCAGGACCGCCGTGACCACGTCCGGGGCCTCCCATGCCTTTTCCAGCCATAGGTAAGTACTGGGTATCGATGCCATTATCTTTTGCCCACTGCTGGGTATCAGACTTCAGGCTGTCCATTTGCTTGCGGAGGTCGTCCATTTTAGCGCTTACCTCTTTTTGCTTGGCTAAGAGCTTAGCTTTTTGATCTGCGGTAATTTTGCCGTCAGTCACAGCTTGGGTAAGTTTTGTTTCATAGCTGGCTAGGCGATCTGCGCTGCGAGCGGCTTCTTCTTCACTGCGTACTGATTCCAGTGCGCTCTGCACGTTCTCAGTGGATGTATTTAGTTTTGTTGCTAGCTTGCCGGCTAGATCAGTGTTGTTGATGTGAGCAGAAGCGGCGGAAACGCCGAGTCCAATGCCGACTGCAGCGGCTGCGCCAGTAGCTACGTACGCTGCTTTGTAGAGTGTCTTCATAAAGAGTGTGTTACTAAGTAAGATTCGAGTTGTGTAATGTGCACTGACGACACGGTACGTATGCGTCACGTGTCAGGTTTTATTGCGGCGATGCATCACCGTGTCTGTACTGTAGTAGGGCAATGTGAACTTAGTGTGAAGCCGATGATGACTTGTCCTTTTGTTTGTATAATTCGGCAAGTTCTTGGTTAAGAACGGCAATACTAGTCGGTCCGTTAAAGATGAGGCCGGTAGCAATCTGAATCAGGTCGGCGCCTGCAGACAGCACAGCGTAGGCATCATCTGCAGTCTGTATGCCACCACAGGCGATCACAGCAAAACGATCGCCATAGCGCTGTTTCACCTCAGCTACGGCCTGCAGGGTGCCAGGAAAGAGTCGCTTGCCACTTAAGCCGCCTGGTATGTTCGTGTAGTGTGTGCTGTTAGGTAGTGATTCACGTTTTTTCGTAAGGTTGCTCAAAACAATCCCCCGCACCTGTTTTGCCGTACTAAGTATGTCGAGTAGGGTATATCGTTGCTTGGTTGTGAGATCTGGTGAAAGTTTCACAAAAATTGGAGGCAGCGAGCCTTTTGGCAGTGAGTCAAGCAGGGTGTGCAGGTGCTCAGGCTGCAAGAATGGCTGACCACAGCTTGTGTTTGGGCAGCTGAGGTTGAGCGTAAGGTAGTCTGCGCACTCCTTAAAATACTCTATCCCCCAAACATACTCCTCAACCATTGCGGGAATGGTACTGGCCTGACCATCATTGGTGGGGGCAATACTAACGCCAACCTGAAAACTACTCTCAGGGGAATAGCTGTCTAGAATACGCTGCCGTACCGTAGCGGCCCCGGCACTTTTTAAGCCGTAGTTTACGAAAATACCTCCAAGTTCTGGAGCCCGAGTTAGGCGCTTGCCGGTATTTCCTGCGTACGCGCGTTTGGTTACGCTGCCTATTTCTGCAAAGCCAAAACCAAGATTGGGTAGTACTTGTAATAGGTCTGCATTTTTATCGAAGCCTGCCGCTAAGCCAATCGGAGAAGTAAATGAGAGCCCGGCTACATTGCGTTGTAGCAAAGGGTATTTTTTGGCAAGCAGAGGCGAAAAGCCACTTGAAAGATGGGTGCGGCCTAAGGCTTTGCCTACCGTAAGCATGCGGTCGTGCACGCGCTCTGGATCAATGCGAAAGAGGATGGGCTTAACTACCGATCTGTACCCCAGCTGCG
>JAYRWT010000006.1:0-1447 GCA_041917855.1 Patescibacteria group bacterium
GAAGATGGGGGGACCATCCTCCAAGGCTAAATACTCGTAATCGACCGATAGTGAACCAGTACCGTGAGGGAAAGGCGAAAAGAACCCCGGGAGGGGAGTGAAATAGATCCTGAAACCGCATGCATACAAACAGTGGGAGCCCCCTCGTGGGGTGACTGCGTACCTTTTGTATAATGGGTCAGCGACTTACGTTCAGTAGCGAGCTTAACCGCATAGGGGAGGCGTAGGGAAACCGAGTCCGAATAGGGCGCCTAGTTGCTGGACGTAGACCCGAAACCAAGTGATCTATCCATGGCCAGGATGAAGGTGCGGTAACACGCACTGGAGGTCCGAACCCACTAATGTTGAAAAATTAGGGGATGAGCTGTGGATAGGGGTGAAAGGCTAAACAAACTTGGAAATAGCTGGTTCTCTCCGAAAACTATTTAGGTAGTGCCTCAAGTATCACCGACGGGGGTAAAGCACTGTTATGGCTAGGGGGTCATCGCGATTTACCAAACCATTGCAAACTCAGAATACCGTTGAGTGCGAGCTTGGGAGACAGACATCGGGTGCTAACGTCCGGTGTCGAGAGGGAAACAACCCAGACCGCCGATTAAGGTCCCAAAGACATGGTTAAGTGGGAAACGAGGTGGGAAGGCTCAGACAGCCAGGAGGTTGGCTTAGAAGCAGCCATCCTTTAAAGAAAGCGTAATAGCTCACTGGTCGAGTCGTCCTGCGCGGAAGATGTAACGGGGCTCAAACCATGCACCGAAATCGCGGATATCCGCAAGGATATGGTAGGAGAGCGTTCTGTAGGCCGTTGAAGGTGTCTCGAGAGGGATGCTGGAGGTATCAGAAGTGCGAATGCTGACATGAGTAGCGATAAAGGGAGTGAAAAGCTCCCTCGCCGAAAGCCCAAGGTTTCCTGCGCAACGTTCATCGGCGCAGGGTGAGTCGGCCCCTAAGGCGAGGCTGAAAAGCGTAGTCGATGGGAAACGGGTTAATATTCCTGTACCTCTTTGTAATGCGATGGGGGGACGGAGAAGGTTAGGTCAGCCGGGTGTTGGACGTCCCGGTTCAAGCGTGTAGGCAGGTCTCTTAGGCAAATCCGGGAGATCAATGCCGAGGCGTGATAACGAGTGGTCTCTGACTGCGAAGTGATTGATACCATGCTTCCAAGAAAAGCCTCTAAGCTTCAGTTACAAGGAGACCGTACCGCAAACCGACACAGGTGGGCAGGATGAAAATTCTAAGGCGCTTGAGAGAACTCAGGAGAAGGAACTCGGCAAATTAGCACCGTAACTTCGGGAAAAGGTGCGCCCTGATAGGTTGTAGCCCCTCGCGGGTGAAGGCTGAAAGGGTTGCAGTGAAATGGTGGCTGCGACTGTTTAATAAAAACACAGCACTCTGCAAACACGAAAGTGGACGTATAGGGTGTGACGCCTGCCCGGTGCCGGAAGGTTAA
>JAYRWT010000007.1:0-1548 GCA_041917855.1 Patescibacteria group bacterium
GAAGCTCTTAGCCTACCCAGTGCTTACCGATAAATAATTCGGTACTATGCGACGCAATCTCTGGATTACTTTCTGCTGCATCATCGCACTCACGGCGTTTGCAGGGTATGTTAACTGGCCAACCACCCGAACTTTGGGCGAGCGTGATGTTACGCTACGCCAGGGACTCGATCTTAAAGGTGGTGCTTATCTGGTATATGAGGCTGACACTAGTAAAATTGAATCTGGCAAAGTAGCCGAAGCCATGGAAGGGGTACGTAATGTATTTGAAGGCCGTGTAAACACCCTTGGTGTTACTGAGCCAGAAATACGGATTGGTAATGCAGGCAACAAACCAACTCTGATCGTGAGTATGCCTGGTGTTAGTGATGTAAATCGTGCTAAGGAAATTCTTGGTACTACCGCCAAACTAGAGTTCCGTGATGGCAGTGGCAACTTGGTACTAGAAGGTAAAGATGTGGTACCAAGCAAAACAACAGCCGAGCCATACCAGCAGAGTACCACCAGCCTAGCCACCGCAAATGAGTGGCAGATTCGTCTTACACTCACCAACGAAGGCCGTCAGAAGTTTGCCAAGGCTACTCAAGAGAACATTCAAAAGCAGATTGGTATTTACCTAGACGATCAGCTTATTTCTGCACCAACCGTGCAATCCGCCATTACCGACGGTATTGCCATCATTACTGGAAACTTTACCGCAGAGAGCGCCCGAGACTTTGCAACCCAGCTCAAAAGCGGTGCGCTGCCTGTACCAGTCAGCCTAATACAAGAGCAGACTGTCGGTGCTACCCTTGGAGAGGATGCTATTAGCGAAAGCATAATTGGCGGTGCACTGGCCATTGCACTTGTTATGCTCTTCATGATCATTTACTACCGCTGGCTTGGTGTAATCGCTAGCTTGGCTATTGTGGTGTACATTCTACTGAACGTGCTGGTATTCCGCCTGGTACCAGTAACCCTGACACTAGCTGGTATTGCCGGCTTTATTATCTCCATTGGTGTGGCGGTAGATACTAACATCTTGACCTTTGAACGCTTAAAAGAGGAGTTCCGTCTGGGTAAGCCTCTGCCAATCGCTATCCGTGAGTCATTCCGCCGCTCTTGGACCAGTATCCGTGACTCGCACGTAGCTGGGCTAATTACCGCACTGATCATCTTTGTATTTGGTACGGGTGGCGTGCGTGGTTTTGCCGTTGTACTGATTATTGGTACGCTACTTAGCTTGTTTACAGCCATTACCGTTACTCGCAACTGGATGATGCTGATTGCCGGTAGCAAACTGCAGAAACTACTCCACACCAAGTAATACATACCACCATGACTACAGCTCCTTTCGACATTATTGGTAAGCGAACCTGGTGGTACGTGTTATCATTGGTTCTGATGATCCCAGGAGTCATTTCTCTGATTTTTTGGGGACTTAACGTAGGTATTGATTTTAAAGGGGGCTCACTCCAACAGATTAGTTACTCTGGAGAACGTCCTGCCATAGAAGATATACGCTCAGCAATCTCTTCAACCGGCGCAACAGGGGTGAGTGTACAGAGC
>JAYRWT010000008.1:0-1761 GCA_041917855.1 Patescibacteria group bacterium
CTCTTAAACATTGCCACCGGTGCAAGCTCTACCGTCAAGCCACTCCGTGTTAACGCAGCAGGTACTGGCATCCTGACTGTTTCTAATACGGGGGCGACTACTGTTGCTAACAGTTTTTACCTCTCAAGCTCGATTGCAACAGGCGCAACTGGACAGGCACTTAAGCTCAACACCAGTACATGGCAAGTAGAGCGCGATACGTCATCTGCACGCTACAAGCACGACATTAACGACTACAACCAGGGGCTTGCTATTGTACAAGCTCTGCGTCCTGTTTCCTTTAAGTGGAATGCCAACACCGGTTCACCAAATGCTCCGGATATTGGTTTCATCGCTGAAGAGGTGGCAACTGTACTGCCTGATGTAGTGGTGTACAGTAACGGCCTGCCAGACGGTATTCGTTACGATCGCCTTACCATTCCACTTGTACTAGCTACAAAAGAGTTATCTAGCCGCCTTAGTGTTGTAGAAGGCGATATGGCCCTAGCTAAGGTCCAGATAGCAGACCTCCAGTCTCGCGCCGCAGTAAACGACGGTAGTCGTCTACGCTTTGCTCGTGCCATTTCAGTCCGTGCAGCTGTGCTAGCAGAGAATCTCTTTATCGCCGAAGATGCAAATGGAACCGAGCGCTTTGTAGTAGACCCATCAGGGGCAATTGCAACTGGTAACAGTCTGCCTGGTATCCCAACAGTTGGTGTTGATCCAACCTCTGGCACCGATGCAGGTTCACTCACAGGTAGCAGTAGTCCGCTATACACCAGCGTAAGCGATCTCACTGCTACGGTGCGCAAGGGCGTGGCCTTTACAAGTAATGCCCTCAATAATGGCTCTAGTACACGTCGCTGTGTGGTGGCTAGCGATCAAGCGTTAAGCATTCCTGCAAACAGCACCAAGTATCTTGCCCTAGTTGCAAATGGTGCACTAACTGACCAGGGTCAGGCTTGTGGGATTCAGCAGCTTGACAACATTCCAGCCTTTTCAGCTACAGCACCTGTACTTGTGATTGCCCAGCTTACCACCAACGCAAGTGAAATCACCCAGATTATTGATACCCGCTTCTTCATTGGTGCTAACCTTGGCTATGCCGAGGCTACTACTGCGGTACTACCTGGTCAGTCGGTCCGCCCGTCTGCAGCTGCAGACAATGCAGTTGAACTCAGTACGAGCGGCAGAATCTCAGCAGGCATTGTGGCAATCGGTTCACCATCTGCTGGCCGAGCACTAATTTATAGTGTTGGTCGTGGCTATGTGCGTAGCGCAGATAGCTCTGCCACTCGTGGTAGCCGTGCGGTTAACTCTCAGGTTACAGAGGGCGCCATCTCTGGTGAAACTGACGAGAATCTTACTGGTCAGCTCGGTTCAATCCTTACTACCCGTACTACACTTCGCCCAAGCGTTTTGGTGCAGGTGCTGGGCAACTAAAATCTGATTGACAGTAGCTCGCAGAGCGTGTCATGATACCCAAAGAAACTATACGTAATACCGTCCGGTTATGAAGCGTCTCACATCACTCTTAACTGCACTGATCATTGTTCTTGTTATTGTTGGTGCCGCTGTTTGGTTCTTCTTCTTCCGTAGCCGTGCACTTACCCCAACCGACACTGCCGGAAACTCTGAATATTCTGCAGTTGCTCTGAACAGCAACGAACTCTTCTTTGGTAAAATCACTAAGCAAGATGCAACCCAGCTTGTGCTCGAGGATGTCTACTTTTTCACCTTTGTTCCAGATGGAGCAAATGGAGCAACCAACGGCTCTACCGC
>JAYRWT010000009.1:0-7079 GCA_041917855.1 Patescibacteria group bacterium
CGCGCTAGACCATGCCAGAACACCACCGGTGCTGTCAGTCATGGTTACTTGAGTGTTGTTGAAGCTAGAAAGGACGTACACAACACCAAGGCCGACGTTCTTACGGGCGGCTTTGCGCTTTTTGGTTACAACTTTTGACTTCTTAGGATCTGCCATACGAATAGATGGGTATTAACTTTGCTCGAGGTAGAAAGCTGGCCTAGGTCTTTTGAGCTGCTGGCTTACGGCCGCTACCAACGGTCATGCGCTTACCGCGGCGGGTACGAGCATTTGTTTTGGTGCGCTGACCATGTACCGGAAGCTTTTTTGCGTGGCGAATACCGACGTAGCTGCTAATGTCGCGTAATCGCTTAATGTTTGCGCTAATATCACGACGTAGATCACCCTCAACAAGCATTTTTTCTACGACACCGCGGATTTTGTCGAGCTGAGCTTCGCTCAAAGCGTGAGCACGAGTGTTTGGGTCGATGCTCAATTCGGCAAGAATCTTTTGGCTGGTAGCAAGGCCAATGCCGTACACATAGGTAAGACTTGCTTCAATACGCTTTTCTGATGGAATGGTTACTCCGGCAATACGTGGCATAGGTTTGGAGAATTAGCCTTGACGCTGTTTATGGCGGGGATTATCACACAAAATTCGCACGACACCCTTACGACGGACGACGCGACACTTTTGACAACGCTTTTTTACTGACGCAGATACTTTCATGCCTCTTGATTAGTTGGGGCTTCGTTTTGTGCGGCGAGCTTGTCTTGCTTTTGTTTGCTAAGCAAGCGAGCTTCATCTGGAGAGAGACGCGTTGCAATACGACCCTTTGTTAGGTCGTATGGTGTGATCTCAACAGTTACCCAGTCACCCTGCAGGACTTTAATGTAGTGCATGCGCATCTTGCCCGAAAGGTGAGCGAGAATAGAATGACCGTTATCTAATTCAACACGGAAGGTGGCGTTTGGTAGAGCTTCAGTAACCTCACCATTCAAACGAAGTACGTCTTTAGCCATTGAGTGATTAGAATCAGAATGAAAAAGCCTTGCCGACAAGGTTCCTGATAACAGTACCACAATAGATTTTCCTTTGCAAGGGTTTTTGAATCTAATACTTCAGGTTTAGGCAGTTACAACCTCACCACCTTTATTTGTCACTATAACCGTGTGCTCAAATTGCGCAGAAAGACTGCCGTCTTTGGTCCTGATGGTCCACCCATCTATATCTGTTACAACCGTCTCCTTGCCCAGAGTGAACATTGGCTCAATTGCTAAAACCATACCAGGCTGTAAAAGAACACCGTCACTAGCTCTGCCAAAATTTGGCACATCTGGGGCTTCGTGCACATGGTGTCCCACGCCGTGGCCGGTGAGTACACGCACAATACCCAAACCAGCTGCGTCGCCCACCTTCTGTATAGCTTCACTAATTGCACCCACTCTACGAAACGGCTTGATGGCGGCTATGCCAGCCCTGAGGGCTTTTTCTGTTACTTCGAGTAGGCGATGAGCTTCATCACTCACCGTCGCAACCGGCACGGTAATTGCTGCGTCTACACAGACACCATCTTTCCAGAGACCAACGTCAATACCTAAAACATCACCTTCCTGCAGCCGCGTATCTGTCGGAATACCGTGCACGAGGCCATCGTTTAGTGACAAGCATGTGGCATTTGGAAAACCTTCAAATCCCAAGAATGACGGTGTCGCATCTTTACTGAGAATAAACTCGTGAATCTTTTTATCAATATCGAGGAGATTTGCTCCCGGAACCGCAAGTGAGCGCCCCAGTCGTAACGCCTCGCCAAGCACGGCACCAGCAATACGAATCTTTTTTAAGTCAGTAGGAGATTTACGCAGAGACATAGGTTGAAAGGTGGGGGTACCAGGTGGTTACAGCATTGGTTACGGCACGCTCAACTTCTGGGATGGTGAGTGAGGCATCTACATCAATACATCTTCGCTGCTCTTTAAAGAGGCTAACTACCGGTTCAGTAAGACTATGAAATATCGCGAATCGCTCATGTATAGCAAGGGGGTTGTCATCATTGCGTTTAAGGAGCTTTCCACTGTACAACTCATGGTGAGCTTTGCGATTTGGGTCCTCTTGCTCTTGCCTACGGTTATCAATACGCTGTAACGCCGTAGCTTCATCGAGCACCAGGTTTATAAGGTAAGGCTCATCAACTTGGTTATCCTTCCAAATGCGCTCAAGCTCGTAGTACTGCTCAATAGTTCGCATTATGCCATCGCCCAGTACGCCAGTTGTAACGGGGTGATTGTGCAGGTAGCCATCAATGGTCAGTACTAAGAATTCAATGGGCAGCAGTTTGCCAGCCTGCATAGACGCAGCAATTGATTGACCAATATCGTCACCCACTGCTGCACGTTCTCTAAACATATTGCCAGCAGCGAGGTAGGTAAAGCGGAACTTTTCAACCAAGAGAGCGGATTGGGTACCCTTTCCGCTTCCCTGTATGCCGATAATATGGATGTTTGGTAGCATCCTAGAGATACGTATCGTAGGTGCGGGTAATCAGCTGCGCTTTTACCTGACGCATGATTTCTAGAACAACCGCTACCACGATTAGCAGGCTAGTACCGCCAATGCTTAGTGTGGTAACACTAGTAGCTTGCTGGACAACAATAGGTAGTACTGCAATAACTGCTAGGAAAAGCGCGCCAGCGAGGGTGACACGGTGGATAATTGTGTTAAGGTACTTTTCCGTATCTTCGCCCGGACGAATACCTGGAATATACCCTCCCTGCTTTTGCAAGTTCTCGGCCATCTGCTTTGGCTGGAAAATAATGAAGGTGTAAAAATAGGTAAACGCCACTACGAGAACAAAATAGATCGCTGCGTAGTACCACTGGTTTTTAAAGAAATCGGTAATAGCTACACCAGCATTACGAACCGATTCAGAGCTTGCCTGCTGCAGGAACTGACCAATGATAGTTGGGAAAAGTACCATGCTAATAGCAAAGATAATAGGTACTACACCTGCGGCATTCACCTTAATTGGCAGGTGGGTATCTACACCACCGTATACATTGTTTCCCCTCACCCGACGGGCATAGGTAACTGGGATATTTCGCTGCCCTTCATTCATGAAGATAATAAAGGCGAGAGCAAGCGCACCGATCAGGATAAAGCCGCCCAACTGTAAAAGGGCCTGAGTATCTGCACCAGAGTACTGCTGCCATGCTGTTTGTACTGACCCTGGGAAAGTACCAACAATACCTGCGGTAATTACCATGGATACACCATTACCGATTCCTTGTTCGGAGATAAGCTCGCCAATCCAAAGCATAAGCATGGTGCCGGCAATCGCTACCGTTAACATGAAGAAGAGCTGGTAAGGTGTCCATGCAGCCAAAATACCTGCATTCTTTAAGAAGGTTAACGTACCGTATCCCTGGATAAATCCGAGAGGGATAGTTGCCAAACGTGTGTACTGGTTAATTTTTTTGCGACCAAATTCACCTTCCTTACTAAGTTGCTCTAAACTGGGCACGACAATAGTCAGGAGCTGGAAGATAATTGAAGAGGTAATATATGGCCCAACACCCATCATTACGATTGAAAAGTTGGTCAGTCCTCCGCCGGTAAATACGTTTAGCAGTGAAAAAGCTGAATTATTTACCAGGAAGTTTTTAACTTGCTCGGTATCTACACCTGGGATAGGAATACTTGCTAGCAACCGAGTTACTGCAATAAGGGCAATTACAATAAAGAACTTTCGCCGCATGTCTGGGAGGCGAAAGAACTTTACGATTGAGGAGAACATTGAGGGCATGTCTGGTCGCTACTGGTAATACCCTCTTATTGTAGCGAATTGCTCTTAAGAGGCAAGGAGCTGCTTGGAGACAGAAAGGCGCTCGTTCCCCTCTTCAAACTTGAGTTTGTGGGTTGCCTTGGCGCTGCTGCCAACAATTTTTACACCACGTAGAGCTTCTGCGCTTGAGATAATCCCCTTCTCAATTAAAGAGACCAGGGTTACCGTTTCGCCATCAGCAAAGTGCTTAGAGAGCATAGCAAGGTTAATTGCCTGCGGCTTAACAGCACGAGACTTAAAGCCCTTAAGCTTAGGCAGACTTTGTACTAACGAGGTGCTGCCACCAATGAATGTACGTGGGATGTTGCTATTAGCACCAGTACGGGCCTTTTGACCCTTAACGCCACGACCAGCATAGGTACCGTGAGCTGAGCCGTTTCCACGGCCAACACGACGTGACTTAGGGCGATTGTGAGTTGAAGAAATTGAGTGGAGACGCATGGGAACTACTTAGCGGCTGTCTTGAACTGCTTGAGTGCGCTAATGGTTGCCATTACCACATTCATGCGGTTGCTTGATCCAAGACTCTTGGAAAGAATATTTTCGATACCGGCCAGTGAAACTACTGAACGCACAGCGCCACCTGCAATAACTGAAGTACCTTCGGCAGCCGGCTTAAGTAGAACAGTAGATGCGCCGTAGCGGAACGTAACCTCGTGAGGAATGCTACCGTGGGCAGTAACTGGAACCTTAATCAGGCTCTTCTTAGCGGCCAGGGTGGCCTTTTGTACTGCAGTCTGCACCTCTAAACCTTTGGCAACACCTGCACCTACTCGACCCTTTTTATCACCAACAACAACAAGGGCACGGAAGCGTAGACGGCGACCACCTTTCACTACACGGGTAACACGGTCAACTTGTACTACTACTTCTTCAAACTCTGGGCGCTCTTTTGGCTCCTCTGGTTGGTTGCGGCGGCGTGGGCGTGGATCGTTCATAGAGGGTACTTTAGAAAGTGAGGCCAGCGGTACGAGCGGCTTCGGCTACAGCAGCAATACGGCCGTGGTAGCGGCGTGCGCCACGATCAAAGCGTACTGCGGAAATTGATTTTGCTTTTGCGAGTTCGGCAATCTTGGTACCAACGGCAGTTGCCTGCTCAGTCTTGGTGCCCTTTGCTTTTAGAACAAGACTGTTCGTTGCTGCAAGGGTTGTGCCGGTATTGTCATCAATGATCTGAGCATACATAGCACGAAGCGTACGGTGCACGCTGAGACGTGGCATTTCTTGGTGCTCGGCAAGCATAGCACGGGTACGTGCTTTGCGGCGAACAAGTTGATGTGCTTCGAGCTTTGTGCGTGGCATGGGAAAATATTACTTAGCAGCCTTACCGGTCTTACCGGCCTTACGGCGAACATACTCATCTGAGTAACGAATACCCTTACCTTTGTATGGCTCAGGCTTACGCAGACGGCGAATTTTTGCAGCAGTTTCACCTACAAGCTGCTTGTCGATACCTGAAACGGAAATTACATTCTTTACAACGTTAAAGGTAATTCCCTCTGGTGCATCAACGAGTACTGGGTGTGAAAATCCTAAACTAAGGTTGAGACCTGAGCCATTAAGAGCAGCGCGCATACCTACGCCGTGCAGCTCAAGGTTCTTGGTCCAGCCTTCGCTGACGCCAACAACTGCATTCAGGGTTAGTACGCGTAGTAGGCCGTAAAATGCCTTGGCTTGCTGGGTTTCGGTGTCGAGGAGTTCTACGGTAAGAACACCCTCACCCTGCTTAAGGGCAACGCCAGCAAACTGAGGAACACGGAGAGTTCCCTTTGGACCTACAAATACATACTCAGCACCTTCGGTACTAAATGTAACGCTTGCAGGAAAGTTGATTGGTTGCTTGCCGATACGTGACATAGGTTCTCCGGAACTAGTAGACTTCGCAGATAAGTTCGCCGCCAAGACCCTGCTTTTTGGCTTCTTTACCGGTCATCACACCTTTAGAGGTAGAGATTACAACGTGGCCGAGGCCGCGTAGCACGGTTGGAATGCGATCAGCACTGGTGTACAGACGACGACCAGGAGTACTAATGCGCTTAATGTGGTGACGAGTGTTTGGTACCAATTGAATACTTAGGCGCTTGTGAGCACCTTCGGTTGTCTCGGTAACATTAGCAATGTAACCTTCTTTCTTCAGTACAGAAAGCACGGCTGCGCTCTGCTTAGAAAAAGGGGCAGATACCTGAGCATGGTTAGCCAGCTCGGCGTTACGGATTGAAGTAAGGAGGTTAGCGATTGTGTCCATGTCTGTGATTACCAAGAAGCCTTCTTAAGACCTGGGATTTCACCGCGGTGAGCGGCTTCTCGCAGGCAGAGACGGCACATGCCGAACTGGCGATAGACACCGTGAATACGGCCACATTTCCAGCAACGTCGCTGAATGCGGGTTGAAAACTTTGGCTTTCGATTAGCCTTGACGATCATTGCGAGGCGGGCCATAGGTGTCTCTTATATTCGATTAACTCTGAAAAACAAACCCGAGCGACTCGTAGAGTGCGCGAGCTTCTTCCTTAGAAGAAGTTTTTGCAACGATAGTTACCTGCAGTGGATGCGAGGTGTTTTCGTTAGCAACTTCAGGGAAGATCATACTATCTTTAATACCGATATGCAAGCTACCTGAAGCGGTAATTGCGTTTACCGGCAGACCGCGGAAGTCACGGGTACGTGGGAGGCTAACAACAATAAGCTTTTGCATAAAGTCGTGCATGCGCTCACCACGGAGAGTTACCTTAAGACCAACGGTCATACCAATACGAATCTTGAAGCCTGCGACAGCTTTGCGAGCCTTGGTAAAGATTGGGCGCTGGCCAGCAATCTTTGCCACAAGAGCAGCAATTGCATCCATTGAGCCCTGGTTTTCTTTGTGGTCACCAAGACCAACGTTAATTACAACCTTCTCCACCTTTGGTACAAGGAATTCAGAAGAGTACTCAAACTGCTTCTTGAGCGTTGGTACGGTAACGTTTTTGTACTGTTGAAGGAAAGGATGCATGGCAATTAGTTCTTTTCGATACTTTGCTTACTACTACGAGCAGCACGGTATACCTCTCCCTTAGCATTACGCACGTATGAAACGCGGGTTGGCTTGTCGGTAGTAGGATCTACAACCATTACATTAGAACGGTGAATCGGGGCTGATTTTTCGATAATACCGCCGCGAGGGTTCTTTTGTGATGGCTTAACGTGCTTCTTAATTACGTTCACTCCAGCAATTACAACACGATCAGTTGCTGGAAGTGCGCGCTCAATAACACCGCG
>JAYRWT010000010.1:0-12447 GCA_041917855.1 Patescibacteria group bacterium
ACCGCGAACGTTGGTAGTAGAAGCTACCTTGAAGGTTACGGTGTGAACCGATGCTGTAGTAGAGCGGCTGTCGCTCAAACTTACCTGACCCTCTGTGAGAGGGGCGCCATATGCTGTGGTTGCAAGACCAGCAGCGCTAAAACTCAGAGCTGTGCTGAGTGAAACGATGCTACTTACTACCTTCTTAAACTGTATCATGTGACCTCCTCCTTGAGGGTTACCTTAGTGGCTACGTTAAGTTGTATATAAATGTATGACACTGTACGAAATACAATAGTCCTGGATCAATTGTATGAATCGGGGGTAATGGGTGTCAACGATCTAAAGTCTAAGTCTAAGGTTGTGGTGATAAAAAAATGGCTCACAGAGCCAATACTTGTTTACAATGGTTATCAGGTTAAAAATAGATTTTTACCTTGTACTCCGAGGTATAAGTGTTACATTTTTTGACATAAGTATTTGTATGACCTTATACGCGTTATAGCCCAACTAGGATGGTTACACCATTATTATGGACCCGGATAATGCCTGCCTCGATTGGAAACTCTGTAGACTGTTGACCGTGAAGTTCCAATGTGCCGGGTGTTAGCTCAGCAAACAGAGGAGTATGACTTGGTAGAATTCCTAACATTCCTTTGGCGGTAGGTGCAAAGACAAAATCAGCCGTGCCATCAAAAAGCACTTGGTTAGGGTCGATAATGCGTACATTTAGCACTGGCTTATCGGCCATCTCCTTTACTTAACTCCCTTTGCCTTCCACTTTTCTACTGCTTCTTCCACATTGCCCACATAGAGGAAAACGTCATCAGTCATTTCGTCGTAGACACCAGAAAGAATTGCTTCCACTCCAGCTACAGCATCTTCACGCTTGGTGAACTTACCGGGAATGTTGGTAAATTTCTCTGCGGTAAAGAATGGCTGTGCAAAAAACTTTAGTACTTTTTTAGCACGACCTACGGTTACTTTTTCGCCCTCGGATAATTCATCCACACCAAGGATGGCAATGATGTTCTGCAGACTGCGGTACCGCTCTAGAGTTCGCAGTGCCTGCTGCATGGTAAGGTAGTGCTTTTCACCTACAACATCGCGATCTGCCGTGGCACTGCTGGCGAGAATATCCATGGCGGGGAAGATTTTCTGCTGAGCAATTTTACGGGAAAGTACCACAGTGGAATCAAGGTGGGCAAAGATTGCCTGTACTGCGGGATCTGAAAAGTCATCAGCCGGTACGTAAATAGCCTGCACCGAAGTAATCGAAGCAACGACTGTCGATACAATACGCTCCTGTACCTCACCCATTTCTGAGGCAAGTGTGCTCTGGTAGCCAGTTTCTGAAGGAATACGCCCAAGTACCGTAGATACTTCCATGCCCGCCTGAATAAAGCGGAAGATGTTATCAATGAAGCAAAGCACGTCATTCTGGCTGGAGTCACGTAGGTACTCAGCAATGGTCACGGCGGTGAGTGGCGTGCGGAAACGCATGGCTGGTGACTCATTCATCTGACCCAGCACTAAGGCTACGTTCTTTAATACATCTGTTTCCATGAGGTTGAGCCAGAGCTCGTTACCCTCACGGGTGCGCTCACCTACACCACACATTACAGAGCGCGTACCATGGGCCATGGTGGTGTTGTGAATAATCTCGGTCACCAACTGCGTCTTGCCCACGCCAGCACCACCGAAGAAGCCGATCTTTCCACCCTTATAGAATGGCGAGAAAAAGTCGAGCACTTTAATGCCTGTCTCAATAATTTCAATATTTGTTTTTATGTCGGTAAACACAGGGCTAGGGCGGTGGATAGCCCAAGCATCCTTGGTAACTATCTCTTCTCCATCGTCTACCTGTTTGCCAAATACGTTTACAATGCGACCAAGGAGCTCTTCGCCTACGGGCACTTTCATACCTGAACCGCTGTTCTCTACTAGTAGGCCAATGCGTAGGCCGCGGGTTGGGCCCATCGCCAGGCAGCGTACTACGTTGCCAGCTAGGTGCTCGAATACCTCCAGCATCATCCGCTCGTCATTATCGACGTAGAGGGCGGTATAGATGTCTGGTAACTCACGCGGGAATTGTACGTCTACAACAGCGCCGTGCACCGAAATAATTCGGCCACGCGGTAGCGCAGGTGAGATCGCTGGCGAATCTGGTGCGGCGGTAGGCTCAGGAGCTTTAGCTGCCTTTTTTTCTTTAGTTGTGGCTTTACCCATGCCTCCAGTATACGGCAGCCTGCATATAAAACAGAAGTGCCCGACCACGGTGGTCGGACACATTCATAGTAATGGGCGGGTACATGCAGAAAGTCTACAGCCTGTGGCGTTTTTCTAGCTGGCGTTTGAGCTGTATGTACCAAGGATCAGGACCGAGCGGTTCTACCATGAGGGTAGGGATGCCAAGTCGGTTAGCACCGAGGATATCGGTGAAGAGCTGGTCCCCAATCATTACCACTTGGGTGAGGTTGGGGTTGCCCAAGAGCTGGAGCGCCTTCTTGTAAGGTTGAGGGCTAGGTTTAAGGCCGGTAAAGACAGTTGCTAACAGTAGGTGCTCAGCTCCAATCTGCTCTGCAATCGATGTAAGGCGCTCTCTTCGGCGTTTTTTAGGGATAACTGCGTTGGAAAGCAAACAGATACCCCTAATGTAGCCATTACTCATAGCGCGGTGAAGGTGTGCGCGCACCTCCGGATGCACCTCGGGACCCTTATGTAGGGCAAGGGTGTTGTCTACATCGAGAATAAGGTAGCTAATACCCTGAGCGTGCAGCGCCTTAAAGTCGATATCGGTAAACCTCTGCTTACCATGGGTCGGCCGGTAGTGGCCAGAATTCTTGCGAAACAGGGTAAGCATAGCTGACATATTAGTAGAAAATAATCTGCCTGTCACGAATAAACGTTTACCAGAGAGCGCTGCCAGCAAATACTTCTCCAATCTTTTTATCAATCATTTTACGGCGTTGCTTGTTGTATTCCAGGCGTAAATCGCCAAGTAAAGTGGTGGCGTTATCTGATGCCGTCTTCATGCCAATCATCTGTGCGCTAAACTGAGCCAGGCGAGCGTCAAAGATCTGCTGCTGAAACAGAGCGGCGCGCAATTTTTTACTGATACCTGTAATTAGCTCATCCACACTTGGTTCAAAAATGTATTTACCTGTTAGCTTCTCTTTGTCCTGTGGGGCATCAGGCACTGGGTTAACAATAGAGAGGGCAACAACCTCACGTGTAGCCGTGTTAATAAATCGCGAGTACACCAGAGTTACCTGCGAGTAGTAGTCAAAGAGCGTGATTAAACGACGCAGGTCTTCAATGGTAAAGTTATCCACAACTTCATAGGGGAAGTTCTTTACTTTAAAGTGTCCATTGGCAAAGTATTCCTGTCCTTTTTTACCCACAATAAAGAAATCAGAATCTTTTTCGTCGCTGATCAGCCGCTCTACCTTGTTATAAATCTCAATATTGTAGCGACCAGCCAAGCCCTGATTAGATGTTATTACCACTACAGCCCGCTGGCCTGGGTGCACCTCTACTTTTGCTTCCTTTGCTTTTTTCTCGGCGGCCTGAATCGCTTTTGCGTCCATCTCGTTGCGCAGGGCTACAAGCTCACTGAGCATTTCATTAGCTGCCTCTACGAATGGCCGGCTAGTGAGCACCTTGCCACGCAACTTCATCATGCGCAGGGTTGCAATCTGTTGTAGGGCATTAGTAAAGTCGCCAACCGAGCGCACAACTGCCATTTGCTCTTTCACTTCATTGAGTGTGGCCATGGCTACTTACCCTCCGACTTTTTGGCCTCATCACCCTCACCCTCTTTTTGCTGTCCTGGGTCTGGCACAATAGGTGCGGCTATTGGCTCCTCTTTTTCTGCCTCAATCATTAGGTAGGCTGTTTGCGCGGTACTAGTTGGAAGGTAGTCTTTAATTATCTGCACAACAAGCTTATCTATCTCAGTTATTTCCTTCTCGGTGACTGAGCGCTCGGCATACTCCTTGTACTGCCCTTTCCGGTAAAAGCTAATAATCTCATCTCGTATGATTCCAACGTCAGAAATATCTACGTTATCAGTTTTACCCGAGGTTACAATGTGCATAAGCAAGGTTTTCTCTGGGTTATCTAGGCTCATGCGCGCATCTTGGCCAAACATGACCAAGATACGTTTACCACGTTTAATTTCGCGCTCAGTTTCTTCTGTAATTTCGGTATTAAGCGTTTCAAACGACTTAACCTCGTTATATCGTGCCATCTGAGCACCAGCCAGCTCGCCTAGCTTGCGTAGGGCGGGCGGCTGTACGCCACCACCAATACGCGATACCGATGCGCCAGAGTTCACAGCCGGCAGGATACCCTCGTGCATCATGTTTACGTCCAGGTAGATGTGTCCGTCGGTGATCGACATCAAGTTGGTACAGATATACTCAGAAAGGTCGCCGTTCTGCGTTTCAGCCATGGGGAAGCCCGTCAGTGAGCCTCCATTTAGCTTTTCATGGAATTTAGCCGAGCGTTCCAACAAGCGGGAGTGCAGGTAGAAGATGTCTCCTGGGTAGGCGTCACGACCAGGAGAGCGCTTGAGTAGAAGCGACATTTGGCGATAGGACTTGGCCTGCTTGGATAGGTCGTCGTAAAAGATGATTGCATTCTTTCCTTGGTACACAAAGTATTCAGCCAATGCAGTACCAGCGTAGGGGGCAATAAAGTTAAGCGAAGGCGGGTCATCTGAGCCTGCCAGCACAATTGTTGTGTAATCCATGGCTCCCGCCCTACGCAACCGCTCCTCTAAAGCGCGGATTTTAGCGCGTTGCGCACCAATGGCAACGTAAAAACAGTAAATATCCTTGCCCTTCTGGTTCATGATAAAGCTCTCCACCAGCTTAGTCTTACCAGATTTGCGATCACCGATAATTAGCTCACGCTGGCCACGCCCGAGCGGGATAATGGTATCCACTACTAGTACGCCGCTCTCAAACTGTTCGTTTACCGGTGAGCGCTTGGCTACACCTGGAGCTAGCGCCTCCACAGGCATCACCGTATGTGAATGGATTGGTCCCAAGCCATCCACAGGGTTACCGAGTGGGTCAACTACCCGTCCGAGCAATCCTTCACCGGCGGGAATAACTAATACTTCTCCAGTTGAACGCACGACATTACCCTGACGAATCTTGGAGTAGTCGGCCATTACTACGGCCTCAATCTCTTTTTCATTTACGCCGAGCACGAGCGCTGGCACGATTTGATCGCCGGTATTCACTTCTACAAGGTCTTCCACGCGCACACTCGGCAAGCCTTTAATTTTAAGTACGCCATCACCGATGTACACCACCTCACCAATCTCCTGAACAATTGGCTTGCTGGAGTGTTCAGGAAGCGTATTCTTTAGTGCTTCGGTAATCTGGGTTGTAGGAGCAATTTTTTTAGGCATCAGGTCGTTTCTACTACTGCTTTGTGCCAGTTCTCGCGAAAAATATCGAGCTGCGTTTTAATACTAAAGTCAGAAAGGTAGCTACCAAACTGTATAATTGCGCCGCCAATGAGATCCTTTTCTACCTTAACACTGACCACAACTGGTCTATCAATTTTTTTGCTCAGTAAAGCGGCAAACTCCCATACATCATGCTCCTTAAAATGCACTGCTACAGTTAACTTAACAATTACAAACTGCTGAGCTTGTTTTTGTAGGTAACGTAACAAATCGCCCAGCTCCTTTTCATCAAAAAAGCGAAGATCTTTTCGGTGTACTGCATCCTCGAGCAGTCCGTGTAGCTCAGGGGAATGCACGCTATCGACAACTTTCTGCAAAAAAGAGAACTTTTCTGTATCTGTTTTACCCTTTTGTTCAAGGACTAGGCTAATCTCCTCATCCATAACCATATCTAGCAGGTTAATGATGGAGAGGTGTAGAGCATCCAGCTGCTCGGCGCGGTACAACTTAGCCAGCAGTGCCGAAACCAACTGGTAGGGTTCGGCCTTGCTGCCGACATGTTCGGCAGGAGCTGCCAGGGCTGCCTTAGCACGCTGGCTCATTTGATTGACTTCTCAATCTTTGATTCTTGCAGCGCTTTCATAACTACCTTTTTTTGCAAATCATACTCCATGTCGTTGCTCAAGACTTTTTTGGTTACATTCATTACCAGGTTCATCAGATCTTTCTCAACTTCCTCCTTACGGCTCTCTATGTATTCTTCCGCCTTTAGTTTTGCTTCCTGTTCGTACTTGTGCACGCGAGCCTTGGCGAGCTCTAGGGCATGCTCCTTTTCTTTTTCCAGTTTTTCCATTTCTGATTTGTACTGTTGCTCGATTGCCTCTTTATCAGTTTCGGTTTGTGCAGTCAGGGCCTTCTTTTGCTCCTCCACCGTTTCAATCTGCTTTTCAGATTCCAAAACGGTGCTATTCACGGATTCATTAGCCTCATGTTTAATTTGGCGTACTCGCTCTTCTATCTGCTCACGCACCTTACGACGGCGAATAGTAAAGACAAGTTCAATTGCCGCCACAAAGAAAATAGTGGCAGCAAGAGCGGCGATTCCAGCAAATATAAGAACTTCTTGACGCATGCCCCTCTGTTATTGATCTAAGCTAAGATTACCATGGCCGCTAAAATTGCCAAAACTGCTACACCAAGGCCACCAATTAATGATAGGTACATATTAATTTGAACTTTAGCCTTGGCCATTGGGTTGCGTCCAATAGCTTCTAATCCTCGACCAACCAGCATGCCAATGCCAATGGCTGCCCCCAGAAGTCCCATACCAGCAGCTAAGCCAGCTCCCAGGGTACGGATGAGATCAGATTCGGTTTTGCCACGGCTAGCTGCGCCACCGCCACCCTCGCCTGTAAGTTTACTAATGATGTTGCTGAGCGCCACTCCTGCAGTGCGTAGTAAGTTAGTTTCTTCACCCTCTACCTTGAAAGGGTTACTGGAGCCGGAGAGGCCATTGCTTCCTACGGCAGTAATGATTTCATCGGTATAGGAGTAGAGCACTCGCACTTCACCACGCCATATACCTGAGGTAAACGCAGTGGTTGTAGTTGGGGTAATAGAAAGGGTGGAGTCTGAAAGGAGGGCAGACCCACCAAAATCGGCGAGGATATTATCACTATAGTCTTTAGCAGTGATGGTAATTACGAAGTTTTCGTTGGTCTTTTTAGGGCTCTCAATTGTGTCAAAAATTAGCTTGCCACCAAGCTGTGCTTTAATGCTGACCGGAATGGAAGCAGCAACCGTAATGTCCTTTTGTTTAACCGTAATATTCAGTGTGCCATTGCCAGGTTTAAAGCTGGTAGCTAGCTCTGTGGCGTATGCAGTAGTAAAGGCAAGCTCACCAATATCACCAACTTTGCTCCACTGGTAGGAAACGTCTGTAACGGCGTTGTTGTACTTATCAAAAGCCTGGGCAGTTACCAGCTGCTTGCTGCCAGCAGGTACGTTGAGCGTGTTTGGCACAATGTACACCCGGTCCAGTTTGCCTAATGCCTCTTGATACTCTTTTTCAGCAATATCTGCACCTGCACTACTACCAGTGCCCTGACCGTTCTTTTTTGTTTCCACGTCTACTAGTACATCGCCGTTGCCGGTGCCTCCTCCGCTTGTGCTGCCTCCACCGTTGTCTTTGCCGCCTGCACCACTACCCGTGCCGTTACCTACACCAAGACCGGAGCCATCACCTGAGCCTACACCAGAGCCCTGCCCACCATTTCCGTTGCTTGCAGAGCCACCACCGCCACCACCAGTATTATTGTTGTTGCCGCTATCGCCACCTCCTCCTGGGCTTGGTGAAGGAGTGGGTGCAACTGATGTGGTAGGAGATGGGGTGGGACTCGGGCTAGGTGATGGGCTTGGGGTGGGCGTAGGTGATGGCGTGTCAGTTGGGGTTGGACTAGCGGTTGGAGTAGGGCTACTGCCGCCGCTGTTTCCATTGCCGTTTCCACCGCCGGTACCATTACCATTTTGGTTGGTTTCTCCTTGTCCAGTAGTTTCGTTAATGACAGTAACCGTGGCAGTAGCACCTATGCTGCCGCTTTGTGCCCGAACGGTGTTTACAAAGTTGCCAGCAGTATTCCCAGCTGTGAATACGCCGTTTTGGTCAACGCTTCCTCCGCCCGCAACCACGCTCCAGGTAATAGGTGCATTTGCAATCTGGTTCTCAAAGGCGTCAAACACATCAGCTCTAAATTGTTGTGACGAAGATTTTGGCACAACCGTCGTTAGCGGTGTAACACGTATGGTACTTGCTCCTCCTGGTGTGGCATTAGCAAATATATTGATTTGCTGGCCGTTGGGCAGGTTGACTCTGGCAGTAATTATGTAGGTTCCCACCTTGCGCCCTAGGGTCAAGGTGGTGGTAAGTAAGCCGTCAAATCCTGTGGTACCGCCACTATTGCTCAGCTGCTGACCAGTAGCTCCCGCGGGGTAGGCAGCAATCAAAAAGGTGAGTGTAAGGTTGGGGATGGCGTTACCATAGAGGTCAATCGCTTTTACGGTGATTGCAGTTGGTAGAGCACTATTCACAACACCGCTCTGATTATTCCCAGACACAAGGGAGATAGTTGCAAAGCGAGAATCGGCTAAGACCAGGAAGTTAGCTGATGAGGCGTTGAGTGCAGCGTAGTAAATAGTCAGTCGGTTAGGAGCAACGGCTCGGGTAACGGTTACAAAACCATTCCACACACCATTCACAAATGGGGTAGTAGTACTGGGTGAGACGGTGCCCGTAAGGTCTGTCATGGTTACCGTATCGTCAAAGTCAGTCACAATGTTGCCAACTGAATCAAAGGCCTTGATAGTTACGGCAAAAGGCACGCCTGCCACTTTTGGATCGCCCAGCACAAAACCGTTGTCGAAGGCAAAATGGTGCGGCATGGTACTTGCCTTAACCTGCTCAATGCTCTTTATGAGCACACCAGCGTTAATTGTGGCAACCAAAAACAGAGCAGTTGATCCTGCCCAAATCTTGCGCAACAGTAGAGACCATCGATCTGCGCGATTCAGCATGGTTCTAGTATCGCATCTGGAGTGACAGGTGAGCAAGAGTGCAGCCTTGGTTTTCCTTGCCCAGCTGCGACTAATCCTAGCCTAGCCAATAAGCATCGCCAGGGTGAAGGCTCAGAGGTCACAGGCTTCGTTGGTGGTGACTTTGAAGGTAAGGACGTGATTGTCTACGACGACCTTACCCGCAGTGGTAAGAGTGCGGTCAATGCTCTCAAAACATTCACTGATCACGGTGCGACTGGCGGCTACCTTGTGCTCAGTCACTTGGCAGCCAATAACCAGGAGGCAGTGCAAGCCCTGGAAGATTCTCCCTACAAGAGAATCATCATCACTGACTCTCACTACTGGAGTCAGTGCGAGACAGTCCAAAGGTCGAAAAAGTTTATTGTCTGCTCTGTAGCAAATCGTATTGCTTGGCGCACAGTAGAGTATTTCGCAGCCTAACCACGAGTCTGGGCGGCAACCGCCGCCCAGCTCAAAACAGCGTAAGTACCACAAGGTGCTTTTTATTTTTCACAGAAAACAAAATACTATACGTACTGTATTTCATCAGTCTGCTGCTTTTACCAACTTAATACGGCATACTAAAGCAATGCTGTCACAAGAAGGAATATCGTATGTTGCATTGCGACTACGTCGCTACAAGCAAAGCGACATTGAACAGTCACTACGTGCTGCTGGTTGGCAACCTGAAGATTTGCGTGAGCTGGTAACTTACGTTAGGGTTCAGTACCGGAAAATGACCTTGCTTAAGGTGGTTGCAGTTGCTTGCTCCGTTCTTATGCTTGCAAGCATAGTTGCGGTCATACTCAGTCCGAGGTTTTTCCCCGCTGAAACACAGCTTGGGCTGCTGCAAAATAGGGCGTTGGCCTCGGGTGGTAGTGGACCCTCGTACTACGTCGCCAGTACCGGGAGCGACAGTAATGATGGTAGTCTTGCTAATCCGTTTGCAACGCTTGAAAGGGCAAAAAGTGCTGCTAGGGGTCAGATTGGAGTCACCGTATATATCAGAGCTGGCACATACCAGCTTAATAGTTCACTCGGCTTTGACGCACAAGACTCAGGGACAAGTGAATCACCAAATGTTTGGCGAAACTTTCCGGGTGAGTATCCCGTAATTACCGGGAGCAAAAAAATCACTCTCTCTGCTGGACTAAGTGGAACGATCAGTATACCGATTAGCCAATTTGGCCTTGCCTCCGGTACCGCCGTACACGCGGTATATCTCAATACTATAGCCCAGAACTTAGCCAGGACTCCAAATGCAATTACTCCAAATTATGGACAGGTTGACCCATGGCAGAACTACTTTGCACAAGTGGCTGCCGATACTGATAGGCGCCTTTTAACCTATGACCCAACAGAGGTTTCTGGGGGGTTGCTAAGCGATCCGGCTTCTTGGGCTAACCCTGGCACTGGGAGAGTGCATGTTTATTCGGGCGCAGTTTACTGGCCGAATGTAGTTAACATTAGCTCGGTAGACACTGCTAACCACCAAATCATTCTGGCTTCTGATACCTCATACAATTTGGTGCAAACGCAATTCCATAATCGCTACTACGTAGAGAACTTGCCTGAGCTCCTAGACGCCCCGGGTGAGTGGTACCAGGGCGCAGCTGGTGCAAATGTTCAACTGGTACTGCCTGGAACATCAACTGGGACAGAGACCGTGTCAGTTGTGTGGGTAAGTAATCCTTTCCAGCTTAGTGGTGCGAGTTATCTAGAATTCCACAATCTGAGTCTAAGAGAGTTTGGCTACGGTCCGTCTGCACAGAATGGAGGCTACGTCATGAGTATCAATAATAGTCACCACATTACCCTGGATGGTGTGATGATTTCTGATGCAGAAGGACTGGGTATCTACAGTCTGGGTAGTAGCCACGATGTGAGTATACGTAATTCGTCACTGACCAACCTAAAAAACTCAGCCATTCAGCTAGGTCCTGAGACTAACCTGACCAATTTCAAGACATTTACCAATAGTGGAATGGTGGTAGAGAACAATTACATTTCCCATATTGGCTTTGGTGCCACAACGAGCTCACCGGGTATCCGGGCAAACAATTATGGCGCGATAATAAAAAACAACCTCATACACGATATGGCAGCACAGGGGATCCTGGGCGATCGGGGTCATAGCGGACTACTTATTGAAGGAAACCGCATTTACGATGTAAATCGGCTTGTGAGGGACTCAAGTGCTATCTACTTAATACCGTTTAGCGATAATGTCGTGCCGAGTGGTAATGTGAGAAGTTTTTTGCCAGGCGGTAACACCGTCCGAGGTAATTTTGTTAGTGACACCGGTGGCTATGACTACGATACTGAAATTTCAGGCATGCGACTGGGAGCTTCAACGTGGGGGATCTACCTGGATGACCACGAGAGCAATACGGTGGTTGAGAACAATATTGTAGCTCGAACATACAATGAGTGCTTCCTGATTCATACAGGCTCAGACAACACGGTGAGGAACAACATCTGCTACGCACCCAAGAATAAAGCAGGGCAGTTTAGACTTCACGAAGACTTTGAGACAAGCGAGTACTACGACTCTATGTACAACGAAGTGCAAAACCTCCCAGCTGAAACGAAGAGCCTCTTTCTGAGTCACTACCCATCACTCGCCCTGCTCTCGGCAACCCAGGTTAGGGGCGAAATCATGGTTCGCAACAGTCTATATCACAATATTACGTACGTTCCGCAAACATCTTCAGCAAATTTGTACTTTCACTACTGGATTGGTGACAATAACCAAATAGACAACAACCTTTTCTACCTTGCAGGCGGACGAACTCCAACTACCGCAGGTAACTTTGCTGATAACTCATGGCTATATAGCTGGTCTGCCTGGCAGTCTCACGGTTTTGATCTGCATTCGCAGTTTGCTGATCCACTGTTTATTGATGTGGCCAATGATAACTTCAGACTGGCAGATAGTTCTCCAGCACTGAGCATGGGGTTCCAGCAGATCGATCAAAGTAGTATCGGGCTCAGATCGGTGGCTCCCCAGGTACTTTCAGTGACCACAAATACTGCCACATACGCGGTCGGGGATGCGGTAGGCGTTGTCTGGCAACCACCTACAGGCAATGGCTATTACAGCTATAGTTATCAGCTCAGGACAGCTTCTGATGCGCAGGTCACTGCATGGAATGAATCAGGTGCGCTCCAGGCAAGTATTTCTACTGCTGGTGTAGATCCCGGTAATTACAAAGCGTGCGTAAAAGCAAAAACCGATACTCGGCTACCGGATACTGGTCAACCAAGTGATTGGGGGGTATCAGTCTGCAGTTCGGTGTTTACACTTTCAGCGGTAATTACGAGTGGTACACCAACTCCTAGATCTAGTACTGCAACACCAACTCCTAGCGCAACTGGTAAGAAAGTTACTTCTCCCACATCGGGATCACCAGCTGTTTCGCCAAGTACTCCAGCAAGCATCGTGACAAGTCCGAGTTCGTCTCCTTCTCCTA
>JAYRWT010000011.1:0-1894 GCA_041917855.1 Patescibacteria group bacterium
CTGAACCCGAATCCGATTACAAAGCCAAAAAGGCGGCTAAGGAAGCTGAGCGTGCCGCCAAAATTGCTGCCTACAAGGCTGAGCATCCAAACGAAGAAGTACCAGATGACGTCTTAGATGGCGAAAATTTTGCGCCTACAACTCCCCCAAGTACCCCAACCTCACCCGAACAAAGTACGAACAAAAGTACTGCCCAAATTAGCGATACTGCCGACAGTATTTCTCACTCTGTGCCAGGAAGGGCAAGCAGCCAAAGTGAGGGGAAAATAAGGTTAGAAATTGATAAAAACATTCAGCTTTAGGCATAATTTTGCCTATTAGGTTAAAGGTACTAGTTATCAGCTCTAGGAGCCAAATAGCCCAAAATCGCATACTATAACGCCGCAAAATAAACATTGTGCGACATTATACTACCAAATTGTGATGTCACTATTTGCTCTATTTTGCATAGTAATTACATATTATTTTCTCGTGTAAGGCCGTAGCTCTCTATGTTGTTCTGTAGTGACTGACAGTCTCCTCACCTATTTTGAAGTGCTTAGGTGTATATCACCTACTTTTACGCATGTAACTACTCCCCCGGTTCTCTTGAAAGAGCCGGGGGAGTTAGATTTTGTTCGCAACAGATTCGGTAATCTGGACTTTTTAGGCTAGAACCTGAATCTGTTGGACAGGTTAGGATTACAGCCCGAGCGCCTTTGCGATGTCCGGGCCTACTATGCCGCAGAGTGTGTAGGGTAGTGGTTTTTCTGGATTGTCGCCGTACAGTCGCTCTCCCTCATGCCACTGAGCAATTGTAAATAGCTCTATTCCAATTTCAGCGGCAATCATGCCGCGAAACTCTGTCCCCTCTTTTGTGAATTCAGCTTTTCCAATAAAGGCTTGCTCGTAGCCTGGGTGCGCAACTGTGCCCTTAGGCATTAACTCTTCCCAGTCGCTGCAGACTGCTTCAACACTCCTTTTCTCAGCTTCTGAGACTGTCAGGAGTAAATCACCACTCTGCGCTCGTCTCACCACGTCCGCCGCTAGCACCGTACCTAGGTACTGCGGTAAGCGCGCATTCACTGCGCTAACGATTCTGCAGAGTTCCACGTGTGATATCTGCATGTTAACAACTACACCAGCCATCGATTCCTTCATAGCTCTATTTGTATACCAAAAATCACCAGATTAGCAAACCTGGTGATTTTTTGGTTGAAGTCCCCTACTCTAGCGTTTCTTTCCGGTTACGATGCCGGTCTTGCGCTCAACCATATTCTGCCAAGAGACCAGAATAGGAGAAGCATTAAAGATTGACGAGTATGTGCCAACAGCTACACCAATAGTTAGGGCTAGGATAAAGCTGCGGATAGATTCGCCGCCCAGTAGCAGCAGTGCCAGAAGCACCACCAGAACTGTTGCAGAGGTGTTAATAGAGCGGGCAACGGTCTGGTTTAGGCTCTCGTTAGCAACGTCTTGGAAGGAAAGATCTGGACGACGACGTAGGTTCTCACGAATACGGTCGAATACCACAATCGTGTCGTTTACAGAGAAGCCAAGAATGGTGAGTACTGCAGTAATGAATAGTGCATCTACTTCTATCGACGGGTAAAAGTGCCCAAGAATAGAGAAAGCACCGATCATGATCAGAAGATCGTGTAGCAGTGCCGCAATTGCACTCACACCAAAGCGCCAGGATGACGCAGGAGCGGGCACAGAGCCAAAGACTGCGGAAATATACACAATGAGTGCGATAGAGGCCAAAATGACGGCCCAGACGGCGTTACGGGTGGTGTTTGCGGCAATCGATCCGCCAATGCTTTCAAAGCGATCTTCTTTCACCTGACGCTTGTCACCATCTTTCAGGGCGCTAATAATTTTGTCTCCCTGTTCACGGCCTGACTTGCCGTCTTCA
>JAYRWT010000012.1:0-9563 GCA_041917855.1 Patescibacteria group bacterium
CAACGATTCCTTTATAGTAAGCTTCTGGGAAAAAGGTCAGTTGCTTCTCTGAGGCTTGTGCAAAATAGCCCAGCATATCAACATCATCTGGAACAAATTGCATGATTGGGTAGGCATCTGCTGCCAGCACCGCATTACGCAATGGCACATACATTGGCTTGGCACATTCAGGCACGTTCACCATTACAACCTCTCCCGGCTGCACTCCCTTACCACTATTCAGGGCAAACTTTATTAAGACATCTGCATACTTTTGTAGAAGTTCTGGTGATGGTGTGTACATTAGACCCTTCCCGTGGTGCCAAAGCCTCCACGTTTTTTATTTCCTAAGCTTTCTACTTCGATAAATTCAACTGCTTCCCTTGGCAAAATTAGTAACTGTGCCAGACGCTCTCCTCTTTCTATGGTAACTACCTGATCCGTAAAGTTGTAGAGCACAAGCGCATACTCGTCTTCATCTACACAAAAATCTTCGTCGAATATACCCATGCTGTTGGCCAGCATCAGCCCACGCTTTGGCAGTGAGCTACGCGCCGCAAGTAGGCCCCAGTGATTTTTTGGTAGTTCAATGGAAACATTGAGCTTAACCAAGGCAACGCTACGCGGCTGAATAACCACAGATTCCCTAGTTGGCAGATCACACGCAGCCGCACCTGCCGTTTTATAGGCTGGCAACTCAATATCTTTATCTACCCGCTTAATTTTGACCTGCATGACTCTAGACTAGCAGAGCGGTGAGGAAAATTCTTGGTATAGTTAAGAAAATCTAACACTACCTATGCTCTCAATCGGCAGCCACATCCCAAAGTTCAGTGCGCAGAATCAGGACGGTCAAGAAGTAACCCAAGACAATCTGCAGGGCTGGAATATTCTCTATTTTTATCCGCGTGACGAAACCCCAGGCTGCACCGCTCAAGCCTGCTCACTGCGAGATTCTTTTGCTGCCATAGAGGCAAAAGGGGTGACGGTATATGGCATTAGCCCCGACAGCGTAAGGTCACACCGTAAGTTTGCAGACCACCACAGTCTCCCGTTCACTCTCTTGGCTGACCCTGAGCACAAAATGATCGAGACCTTTGATCTTTGGGTGGAAAAATCAATGTTTGGCAAAAAATACATGGGGGTTGAGCGTAGTACCTACATTATTGCTCCAGACGGCACGGTAGCTGCCGCCTATCCAAAGGTTAACCCTATTGGGCACGCAGGCTTTCTTTTAGATGAATTAGCGCGACTACTATGAGCCTAGAAGAACCCCTGCATATTGCTATTTTGGGGGTTTGGAGTATAGTAATTGCGTCTGTAGGTTTCCTGTTCTAGGTTACTGCCACTCTGGCAACTTGGGTACGGTGAAGGTCGCCCTACGTGATACATAGTTAATTTTTCCTCTCACATGGCTCACAAGCTCTACGTAGGCAACCTTTCTTGGGGTACAACAGAGGCTTCTCTCTCAGAAGCTTTTGCCCAAGCTGGTACCGTTGTTTCTGCGTCGATCCCTTTGACCTCTATGGGTAAGTCCCGTGGCTTCGGCTTCGTGGAAATGGAATCTGCTGAAGAAGCAGAGGCCGCTATCCAGATGTGGAACGGTAAAGAACTTGACGGTCGCGAACTGCGCGTAAACGAAGCTGGTCAAGCACCAGCAGGCGGCACAGTGAACAACGCCAAGCTTTTTGTCGGCAGCCTTGCATGGTCTACTACTGAAGATGGTCTTCGTGACGCATTTTCACAGGCCGGCACGGTTGTATCCGCTGCTATCCCGCTCAACGAGCAGGGTAAGTCTCGCGGTATTGGGTTCGTCCAGATGGGTTCAGAAGAAGAAGCACAAGCTGCTATCGAAATGTGGAACGGCAAAGAACTCGACGGGCGTTCGCTCGTTGTGAACGTTGCTCGCCCACCAATGAAGCGTGAACGTCGCGACCGTGAAGACGGTGGCTACTCACGTGGCGGCTACGATCGTCACTCTTCTTACTAGTTCTCTCTAAAGAACAAACAAGGGCTCCCGCAAGGGAGCTTTTGTTTGTATACAAGTCACTTTTTTGATATAGTGCGCTGGTCTCAACTAGAGACATTTTGAAGCATAAATGGCAAAAAAGTTACTAAAAGGAGTCGTGGTCGCTGGACCATATTTTAAAACAAGCGAGGAGGCAAATGCTTGGGCGGCTGATCTAAAAGCAGGAGACCGCTTTATTCCAATTGACGCATATAATGCAAGCTACACCCTCCTACCTGGTCAAATAGACGCAGAACACGCAGGTTGGATACCGAAAACGGAAGTCGAGGTGGTGACCAAACACCACCAGATCATCAATACAAACTATCTAGACGGATTTCACTCTGCGATTCTCTTCCTGGATATCGAAGCCGAAGTCGAAAACGAGCCCACCGAAGAATCTACCACCGAACCGGAGTAACACCGGGTCACAACAAAAGAGCCTGTTCCCAACTGGAGCAGGCTCTTAACTTATACGTATGAACCCTAGTGCCCTTCTGTTTTGTATGCAGCAATCCCCTCTTCAATCATCTTATGGGCTTCAGTGGCACCATGGAAATCACCTACGCTGACCTCTTTATTCTCAAGGTCTTTGTATACCTCAAAAAAGTGCTTGAGAGCCTTTAAGGCATGAGGCTCAAGGTCCGCAATATCTTTTTTGTCTTTAAAGTATGGATCCTTGCAGGCCACGGCAATAATCTTGGTATCTACGCCAGCGTCATCGGTCATATCTAGAGCGCCAACCACACGAGCCTTCACAATAGTTCCGGTAGTGAGGGGCTGCTGGGCATACACCAGAATATCTAGGTGATCACCATCACCGGAGCGGGTTTCTGGAGCAAAGCCATAGTTGGTTGGGTAGAACATTGGTGAGTAGAGCAGACGATCAAAGACGATGGCGTCTAGCTCTTCATCGTACTCATACTTTACGCTTGAGCCGGCAGGAATTTCGATTACTACATTAATCTCTTCTGGAGCCTTACTACCGAGGGGAATATGTGCGTAGGACATAGCTTGGGTTACTTCAATTTTGCAGACCTACTGTACCAGAAAATTTAAGGAGCTACACCCCGTAGAGCCGCTGCATCTTCTGAATTGGTGTGAAGGAGCTCTTGTCGCACCACCTTTTCCCAGTAGCGCGCAAACATATTTTGCAACATACCAAGCAGCAGAATAAGCGCAGCAGTTACCGCAAGCTCTGGCCAATCCGGAAAACCGAGCTGGAAAAAGTTACGGAGCACTGGGACAGTTAGGCAGAAAATTAGAATGATCGATCCAGTCGCCAGGTACACTTTCCGCCAAAAGAACTGCTGTTCTGTTTCGATTGCACCAAGGGCACGTGGAATAGTAATAAATGTAAGTAAGCCGAGTATATACATGGTTGCAACCACCGCTGTTTCATGGGCACCAAGGTAGTGTAAGAACAGCATGGCCATACCTGTTAACGCCCCATTGCAGACAGCAAAGCGCAGTACTCGCTTAAAGAAGGTTTTTGGATCGCGACGGCCAAAACTTTCGGCCGGTGCGAGTGACCAGATTATCGTTGGGATGCCTACCACCGCGAGGTTAATCAGAATTAGGTGGCGGGCCGTTAACGGAAAAGCCATACCGAGCGCAAGCACACCCATCAAAAGCATTATGTTGGCAACAATGCGGTTAAAGAATACCGCCGCAACCATCTCTATACCCAGAATAATTTGGTTACCGAGTCTCACACCTACAGGAAAACTGCGGAATGTATTGCTCAACAAAACCACATCGGCGAGTGAGCGTGTAGCCGGACTACTATCGAATACGGTTACCCCTAAATCTGAGCGCTTAATAGCGAGTGCGTCATTAACGCCATCGCCCACCATACCTGTAAATCCAGATTGCCGCAGCGCAGTAATGATGGCTTCTTTTTGCTCAGGCAGAACACGAGCAAAAATTGTAGTAGCTGGCACCAAGGTCTTCCACTCTTGGGGCGTAAGCTGCTCTAACTGCTCACCAGTTAATATGCGGTCGTAGTTGCGAATCCCCACCTTGTGTGCAATGTAGCTAACCGTTGCAGCACTATCGCCGGAGATAACCTTGAGGTCTATACCGTTTGCTTGCAAGTAAAACAGGGTGTCAGTAATGCCGGGACGCAGTGCATTACTCACTAGTAGTAGTGCAAGTGCATGGGGTTGAGCTTCTTCATTTTTTCGCTGCGCACAAAGCACAACACGTGCACCCTTGGTTGCAAATTCCGTGGCAAGATCTAAAACCTTATCGCGTTCGTACCTGGGCAGTGAACCAATGAGCACCTCTGGCGCCCCAAGTAAAAAGGTAATCCTGTCCCTGCCGTTAGCTAGTCGATACTGCACAGAACTTTGCTTGGCCTTAGAAGTAAAGGGCTCGTGGTGGATAACCTTGATCTGACGTTTGTGTACTTCTTCTGGAATACGTGCCACAAGCGCCCTGAGGGTTAGGAGATTTTCTAGAGAATCCCCCTCTGCAATTGCTAGGGCAGCTAAGCCCTGATGCACATCGTTAAGCGTTGCGCGTTCGTGCAGAAGCTCAATGCGATCCAACTCTGGAGTAGAATCGGTGATGGTACCAGTTTTATCCATCGCTAGAATGTCCAAACGACCAAAAGCTTCAATTGCCCCTAAGCGCCGCACTAGTACCCCCTGCTTGCTCATACGAATAGAGCCATAGCTAAACAGTAGAGTTGCAGCCAGCACCAGCCCCTCGGGCACCAAACTAATTGAGCCGGCAACGATGGTGCGTAGTATATCAAGCAGATTAGTATCATTTTTGCTGCCAACCAGGTAAATGAGAGCTCCCGTAACCAGTGCTACGAGTGTTAGCCAGCGGATGGTGGTGTTAAGGCTTGCCTGGAGTGGTGTAAGGCGGCTATCAAACCAACGCAGTTTTTTTGTAATCATAGCTGAGCGAGTCTGCTCCCCCACTGCGGTAAGGGTAAGCAGCCCAGTGCCAGCTGTCACAAAGCTGCCAGCCCAAAGCTGATCTCCAACTTGCTTTTGTACAGCTTCAGACTCACCCGTAAGCAGCGCTTCGTTAACCGTTACGCCGTTTCCGCCCTCCGGTAGTAGTTGACCATCTGCCTGCAGCTGATCACCCTGCTTAAGGTAAATAGTATCGCCAACCACGAGGAGTAGTGGGCTGACCGTTTCCGTCTCACCCGACTGTAGACGGCGTTTCACAGGAACAAGTGTGACAATACTCAGCTTATCCAAGGACCACTTTGCCCGCATTTCCTGCACAATGGCTATTAAGGTGTTAATCGTGATCACGCTAAGCAAGAACAGCGCGTCAACGTCTTCCCCTAGCCAAAAAAGGGCTCCTGCAAGGGTTACGATAATAAGCACCGATGGCGAAACTATCGCTCGGACTACAATTGAAAGGTAAGCGAGTACACTCTGCATACATGTATGATACCTGGTAAATCCCATAGCCAGAAGTGATGAGTTCTGATAGTATGCAAGCAACGATATACCTAATGAAGGAAAGGGGTCATATGGACTTGACGACAATCGAGCTCGCCGAACTTCAAAAGCAGGTAGATAAGCTTAACGAGCAACTTCGAGAGCTCACCGAAACAGAAAAGGACGTGATTGATAACGCCCGCGAAAAGCTCACACGTGCCGTAGATACCCTCAAGGACCGTGGCGCCAAGGCAGGCAAAGAGGTGCGCCGCATGGCCAAGCAGGCTGATGAATACGCACACGAAAACCCGTGGCAGATTGCTGCAGCTGCGGCTGTGGTCGCCCTAGCCGCTGGTTGGGTTATTGGTCGCGCACGCCGCTAACATGCTCGGTATATTCAACCTCATCCGTGAATTAATCACCGATGAGGTTGAACGTGGCATTAAAAATGCAGTAGCGCCAGTTGGACCGTGGCTGCGTAAGCTGAGTACAGGTGTACTACTCATTTCACTCAGCGCCTGGGCGTTTGCTCTTTGCTTACTCTTTGCAACAACCGCACTGTTTTTGAGCCTAGCGCAGCAACCGCAATATGCACTTGCCGCCATTATCACCAGCCTGCCCTGCTTTGTCCTTGCCCTCATGCTGGTTATGCTGGGAGTCTCTAGGATTAAAAAACCAAGGTAGCAAAGTCGTTACTCCCTCTCGGATCTACTAAGCTCAAAAGAAGGGCTTTTTTGTTAGGTTAAGTTAAAGTGTTTGTGCTAACTGCGCTAAGCTCAGAAAGAATATTCTTTACCAATCTACTTTGAGCCTCCCAGTAGAATCTGGAAATCTTCGTCTTGGTCTGAATACATTGAGTTTGTACTCGCTACCGCTCCTTCCGGCAATAGAGTGGTCAGGTACTGAAAACTGACCGACTTTCCCGTGCGCTTCACATAGTACTTTGTAACTGTGTTTTTTACTGTACTAGAGCCTGGCTTGGTTACAACGGTATACCCATAGGACCGCAACTTTTCGATGTACTCCTTCAGCTGTTTTTCAGTAGCCCCAGCATTAGTCACAAAGACTGTTGGTGCTTCCTTGGCCAAATAGGGATCAGGATTTTTGGCATGGAACCACTGGTGGATCGCGCCATAGGCAAAGCTCCCCTGTTTTGGCAAAGCGATCGATCCTGCGACGGGGTCATTTGCTGAGTAAAGTAGATTAAGCTCTGGAGAGGTGTCGAGCACACTCGTGGTAATACTACTCTGTGGGATGTCCTTATAGCTCGAAAAAATTTGGTAGGCCTCCTGTGGTTGCAGATCTGTACGCAGGTGGTTACCAAGAGATAAGAGTACCTGGCTTAGTTTTACCGGATTACCAAGCACGCCACCTGACAAAATTTTGTCACGCAAAGCAAGCATGACGGCTTGCTGACGCTCTGAGCGGCCGTAATCGCTATCGGCGTGCCTGCTACGCATGTAGCGCAAAGCTGTATTACCGTCCATGTGCTGCGGACCTGCCTTTATGTACAGTGGGTCGTATCCCGTGGTGCGTTCATCGGGGAAGGTGGGGTCATACAGTGTTTTTGGCACCGTAATATCAATACCTCCCACCTCATCAATGATTTCTTCTGCAGCTGAGAAATCGAGCATGACAAAGTTGTGAACTGTCACTCCAAATACAGTACTTACCGCATCTTTTATTGCTTCACCGCCACTATCTTTTTTGGCCTGATTGGCAAACTCGTACACAGCATTAATCTTACTACCCCCCTTTCCTGGCATGGCATAGTAAAGATCACGTGGCAAAGAGGTAAAGGTTGCCTTTTTGTTTATTGCGTCAATAGAGAGAAGCTGTATTGAATCGGTTAGATTTGCTCCAGGATGTACGACTCCACTATCTGTTACGCCACCAATACCCAAGAATAGAATGTTTACTCTACCATCCCCCGGACGCCTGAGTGTCGCTAGTAGGTTCTGACTGGGACTTTGCTGTGCCTCTTGCAGTAGTGAAGATGCCACTCCACCATTCTTATTCTCGGCAGATACTACACTCGTTGCGACTAAACGCTTGTAATGAGCATAGGCAAATGCCCCGCCGCTCAGCATGGTCAGAGTGACAAATAACACCACACCAACCGAAACCTTGCGGAATGCCCGTTTAGTGGTTTCTTGCGAAAAAAGATCCGGTGAAACCGGAAGAGGTTTTGGGTGTGGCACCACAAATCGCGTCGAGTCTGTATCTGGAAATTCCTGCGACATCTTGCTCATGGTAGCACGCCATGCGCCAGCCGAGAAGTAAGCAGAGAGGGAGGTTGATGACTGAGACGTCGACTAATATCCGAGCAACCGGTCCTCAAAGCGCTTAATAGCGCTCAAACCGTCATTGGCTTGTAGCAGCTCTGAGGTATCTGGGAATTCTAAGGTGCAAATATTTTTGTACACCGCTGTGATAAGTTTTTTTGTACGCACTAGTTCCTCGTCTGTGTACGTAAGCGGCAGAGTATGGATAGTACCATCTAGTGCAGGCTCAACAAATACGAGCTCAGCTTTTTCAACAGTCCAGACACCAGCGTAATCACGAGCATGCTCAACTAGCAACTTGTACACCATCAGCTGCATACGGTTACGCCATGCCTTGACCTTCTTATACTCGTCAGATTCTGACCACTTCGCCAGGATTGATCCTGTTTTAAAATCACTAACCGTGATTGTTTTCTCAGAATTATTCAGAATCATCCTATCAATTTTCCCTGTAATCCTTGCCTCGCCAATACTAACGTGTTGACGCATAAAGTCGCGCTCGATCACGTGATCAGCTGCAAATTTAGGTGCGTAATCTTTCATGAATACATGCAGCGCAGCGAATCCCCGCTCAATCAAAACCCTCGTTTCTTCTTCGGAAATCCTGGCTGCGGTTATAGTACCAACAAGCCAGTCTTTAACTTGATGTAGGCTAGGTAGCTTGCCGTGCTCTGTTAAGTACCCATATACATCACGAATAATCGCGTGCATCGCCGTTCCATAGACAATATGCGAGGCTCTTGGCTCTGGGTAGCGCAATAGGTTATGCAGTAAGAAGCTACGCGGCCCCCCGCTAGTAACATCAAGGTAGTTTATGAGGTGGGTTGCACTGAGCACGTAGTCTTCTACAAGCGGCGCAAGAACCGCCTTTTCATCAGCTGTATAGGGAGGAATGTAACGCGTATCCCAAGCATGGGCTGCCAGTAATGCGCGCTCACTAACCGTCTCCGGAATTGGAATCTGTTCAGGTGCAAGGTTGCTCAAAAAGCGCAGCCGTAAGGATTCCTTCCCTTTTTCAGTATGGCGGTAGCCACTCAGAATAAGATGCTCTTCTGCCCGGGTTAGGGCCACGTAGAGCAGGCGTAGGTAGTCATCATGCCCGTCTTTGTCTGGTCCAAGTTGCAAATTTGCTGGTAGCGGCAGCTTACTGGATCCTCCCTTACCTTTCCAGACATCGTCCTGACAGGACATAACGAAGACATAGGGAAATTCCATGCCCTTTGCCTTGTGAGCAGTGAGCAGCTGCACCCCCGCGATTCCTGTTTGCAGTACCGATGTATTAGTAATCTGAGTATCTGTTTGTGTATACAGATCAAGCATTTCCAGGATGTCACTGAGGGTAGGTCGACTACCGGGTCTAAACCCACGTATAGCCTGAATAAAAACCTGTAGCGCCGTTAATCTTTGCAGGTACAGACCTGGATCCTTTATGCGTGCTGCCTCACTAAAGTAGAACTCTTTATATGGAGTACGCGGCAGTCCTTCTGTTGTTCCTATGGTCTCAAGTGCGTCAGAGTCGCTAGATTCTTCTACTGGCAGATCATTTGCCCCAACTAGAGCAGCAACCAGGGTATCGGCTGGCTCGGTTTTGGCCACGGCCGCCCACGATAAAAATTGGTTTGCAAGATTCTTGAGGTGTGAATCAGTATGACCGCGCAGTGCGTCTATCCAGTGGATCCGCTGCTCATAACAGGCAAGTGAAATATCCCAGAGCATTCCCCGATCAATAGCAAACAGCGGAAAGCTCAATACCTGACTAAGGTAGACATCGGCCAATCTTGGGTTTGGTTCTGCTAGTGCCTGTACCGCCCGAATAATGGTTAGTAGCTCCTGAATATGCTGTGCCTGTAAAACATCCTCTTGCTTCTCATAGGTAACAGG
>JAYRWT010000013.1:0-1739 GCA_041917855.1 Patescibacteria group bacterium
ATAACAGGTTGTTATGCACAATTAAAACCAAAAGAGATAGCCGAGATAGAAGGTGTTGACCTGGTATTGGGTGCTTCTGAAAAATTCAACCTGACCAAGCACTTACAGGACCTTACCAAAGGAGATAGTGCCAAAATATGCAGTTGCGATATTGAAGAGGTAAATGGCTTTAACAGCTCTTACTCCATCAACGACCGTACACGTACCTTTCTGAAAGTACAGGACGGATGCGACTATAATTGCAGCTTCTGTACCATACCATTAGCACGCGGACACAGCCGCAGCGATAGTATAACAGGTGTGCTGAACAACGTTGCCGAACTGGCTAAAAGCGGTACTAAAGAGATAGTACTCACAGGCATTAATCTGGGCGACTTTGGCAAGGGCAACGAAGGTGGCAAACGTACCGAGAGTAACTTCTACGAACTGATACAGGAACTGGAGAAGTTTGACGGTATAGAACGCTACCGCATATCGTCTATAGAACCCAACCTGCTGACCAATGAGATTATAGAGTTTGTGGCTAAGAGCAAGAAGTTCATGCCGCACTTTCATATACCACTGCAAAGCGGTAGCAACAAGATACTGGGTGCTATGCGCCGTCGCTACAAACGAGAGCTGTATGCAGAACGTGTAGCCTATATAAAACAACTGATGCCGCATTGCTGCATTGGTGTAGATGTGATAGTAGGCTTCCCTACAGAGAGCGATGAGGACTTTAAAGAAACCTTCAACTTTCTGCACGATATAGATATATCTTACCTGCACGTATTTACCTACAGCGAACGTGCCAATACACTGGCTATAGATATGAAGCCTGTAGTACCCGTACACATCCGCAACGAGCGTAATAAAACCCTGCGCAACCTCAGCTACCAGAAGCTGCAATACTTTACCGCACAGCACAACGGGCAAACACGCCCTGTACTGTTTGAAGGTGCAGATAAAAACGGCATGATGGAAGGCTATACCGACAACTACATAAAAGTACAAACACCACACCGCCCCGAATGGGCTAATCAGGTGGTGGATTGGGTGATTGCATAGTTGATTGATTTGCATACAGTAATACCTTTCTTAGCGCAACTATAACAAAGCCTTAAATAATTCATTATCGTGTAGCATTATTTTTGTAGTGCATGTATATGATGAAGGGTGTATTTAAATACAGATTCTTGCCGATAGTATGGTTGACGGGTATATTATTTGCGCTGCAGGCAACTGCTATTGCCGCACCACGTGGCGAAAGACAGATAGAAAAAGAGATACACAAACTGGTAAATGAATACCGCGAACAGAACGGGCTGCCACCACTGCAATACAACGATGCAGTAGCAGATATAGCACAACACCACAGCACACGTATGGCCTATAAAGATATTCCCTTCGGGCATGTAGCATTTCAGGAAAGGTATAACATACTGAAAAAAGAACTGCCCGGCATGACATCCGGTGCCGAAAACGTAGCCTATGGTGCAGACGATGCCGAAGCAGTAGTAGCCCTATGGCTGCGTAGTGCAAGCCATAAGAAAAACATTCGCGGAAACTTTACACACACAGGTATAGGCGTGGTGCAGGATAGTGATGGCAGGCTCTACTTCACCCAACTGTTTGTGAAGCTGCAATAGATATAGGGTCCACATTCCTTCTTAAGTCTTTCCCTCTTACACACCTGCGCTTTCTTTCGTTCTAAAAAAATACGCGTAATTGCGAGGAGGTACGACGAAGCAACCTCGCGG
>JAYRWT010000014.1:0-4489 GCA_041917855.1 Patescibacteria group bacterium
GATGGGTATACTTTCGGTGGTAAATGGAATACTGTGATCTCGTCCAGGTTCGCTTCAGATCCTGTGTCACGAATAATCCGCACTTCCGTTTTCAGCGGCCGTAATTCTTCCTGGATGTAGTCGAGCGCTATCACGGTCTTGCCTGTTTCTGGTATGTCTTCACAGAATTCTTCTTCCTTCGATAAGGGTTGATAGCCGGTAAAGTGCATCCGGTACGGTCCTACCGTCAATACGCACATGTCTTCAGCCAGTGCCAAACCACCGTGTGCATGTGCTTGTGAGGTAAATACCATGCCCGTTGCGAGTATAATCGCGAATAATACTTGCTTCATTTCTATTAGTCTTGCTGACATCGTTTGGATTTCCTGTGTCTATGAATGGTTAGTCTCTAATATGCTCTGTCTGCTATAGGATCGCTCAGTTCTTGTTGGCCCGGCGCGTTGCCACCCAGTCTCTGAAACGTCTCGACCGGATGAGTTTATACCCAAGTATTGTAGTCAGCAATAGGCCGACTGCCGGTCCTATGGTGGCTCTGAATACTTCGGCGTAGTTGATCATTTCCACCCGTAAATGATATTCGTAGTTCAGTGGCGGTATGCCTTCGGCAGTAATCAATACCAGATATTTCCCTTGTTCCAGGGGACTTTGCGTGCTGATCACACCGTCCTGATACATCGCCGGGTGCAGATTTGTGATCGTATCTCCTTCGCCAGCTTTGCTGCCTTTCATAACCTTTACGCCTATTGGCATCTCACGCAGTGCAGGGTCTACTAAATCTATCACGAGTATGGCATTGCCCGCTTTAGGTATTTCCGTGCAGTAATGCCCTTCTTCGTTCACTTGTGGCTGATAGGTACTGAGGTGAATCATGTTCTCGCCGATCCGGCGCATGCAGCTGTCTTCTTCCATCGCTACTTTGCCATGTGCACCAGCTGTGCCAGCATACAGTGCCATAACAAGTGTAAAGACTGCCGTCCCCGTTTGTGCTATTTGCCTGACCACGACAAATCCTCCTTTTGGATGAGCGCCTCTAATTTTGCCAGTTCTTTTGTCCGCATTCTTTTAATACCCTAAATTTTTACTCTTTTCTCTATCGATAAAAAAAACCGGTACACCGGCTGTCTTTCGACAGTGGTGTACCGGTGTTGATACTTAACTTCTCTTACAGTTTGGTAAAGACTGGAATTACCGCGCCAGCAATACTGTTGATATAACGATTGCCTGCTTCATCCCAGGTCATCAACAATCCGCCAAAACGGCTTTCAGGGTCACCCAACAGTGCCATCAAACGTTGTACTTCCCACAACGCATCTTTGGCTTCCATCTTAACTTCACGGGTTTCTCCAGGTTGAACGCCTCTGTCATCATCCATCGATAAGCCGGTTGCTACCAGTTCTCTTGGATAGTCAGGATCCAGGTGTTTACGGCCCAGTTCGTTCACAAAGCGTACGCCCGCTGTTGTGAATTCACCAATGTTGACCGCTGTGTCACCGTTGTTGGTGATTTCCATCGTTACACGCAGTGCACGGCCAGGTACGTCGTAGTTAGCGTGCGTTACTTTGATTGCAACTGGGTTCGGTGCAATTGGTAACGGTGCTACTTTCGATTCACCAGCTTGGATCGGTACTGTGTATGGATGTACGCTTTCGGTGTAACGATAGCCGCCCCAAACAATCGCGCAGGTCAGTATTGCAACTGCCAGACCTACTTTTCTGTCCGTTGGGGAGGTTAACAGTTCGTCACCATACGCCAGCAATACGCGGCTACGTGGCAGGAACATCGGTTTCGCTACAAAGTAGCCAATCCAGAAGCAGCCTAAGCCCAGCCATACGATGTGCCAGAATATACCGTTGCTTAAGTTGAACGTTTCCAGGTCAATGGTTTTACCAGTCAGTGTGGTCACTGGGTTGGTAAAGTCATCCCAACTGCCGGAGATGTTCATCCATGAGGCTGGACCTGCAATAGGACCTGCATCTTTGATGTTTACCATCGCGTGCATGTGATGACGTCCTGGAATACGTGCTTTCAGTCTGACTTCAAATGCATAGTCACGGCCAATTTCCAAAGGACCTGAAATAAACGTTGGTTCACCGTTCAGTTTGGTGCTTAAACGTACAAACACCGGGCTTGGGCTACCTACGTTAAAGAAGGCGCGGGTTGGTTTACCTACCGCACGTGGCCAGTCTTCAGCTAAGTGAAAAAATCCGGTCATCGTCGCAATGTCGTTGACTTTGGTGACTTTCGGTTGCCATTTCAAGTCGTACCATTGAATACTACGCATACGCAGGAACGGTTCTTGTGAGCGTTCACCGTGTGCCGCTGCTGTCTTAACATCTAACGTCAGCGTCATCGCCAGCGATGCCGCTCCAATCGCTGCTCCATACAGGCCTAATACGCCCAGGTTAAATATGCTTCTTATATTCATTATCTAATCCCCTGTGCAAAGCCTTTTTCACCAAACGCGGTTACGTCGTTCTTCATTGATATGCGTCCTCTTTCGCCTTTAACATAGTAGAAAGCGGTGCAGTACAGTTTGCCAAAGTACCACCATACGCAGAACATCAGCATGGATACGAACGCTGCGAAGAACGCTGCAATCACTGTGGTGTGTCCACCAAAGGTGCGCAGTGAACCTTGCTCAATCAGGCGAACATATTCAGGTGTACCAGTACGTACGTACAGGAAGCCTGTGTAGTCAGCTACTGATAACAGTACGCCTTCTACAACCACTGGTAAGTGGGTTGGGCCAAATATCGGCCAGTTGCCTGGGTAGAAGAATAGTCCAAAGAATCCGCCGCCTAACAGAGCTGTGATCAGCCAGTTACCGGTCAACAACATGATCGTGTCCATCATCAATGCACCTGGAATCATGGTTGATGGCAGTACAAAGTTGATCGGATAGTGTGACCACCAGTAGAAGCCCCAGTAACGGGTCAGCCATTCACCTACTAACAGGCATACGATACAGAGTGTCGCGCCAAATGGCAGGCGATAGTTTACCCACAGGTAATACATCAGTGCTGCACAGTACATAATACCTACAATCGGTGTCACTACTGGCCACCATTGACGGTCTTTCCAATCAAGCCAGAAATCCCAGTCACCTGCTAGCAACATAAAGTGCATGTGATAGGTTCCTACCAGCAGAATACACAGAATCGGAAAATATACCGCATCTATGTATCTGGACATCTTGACCGCTTCCGGCACCATCTTGGCCGCTGCTAAAATTTCGTCTGTTCTACTCACTAGACCCTCCCTTCTTCATTTCGTGTGATATTAAATTATGAAAACTTGACGATTCCCTTACTTCTTTTTGTCGTCTGCTTTTTGCTCGTTTTCATTACTGCATAGTAACTTAAGTCTTCTTATCCTTCCACCCGTATCACAGGCGGAAAGGATGTGTTGCATTCAGAATTAAGGAACGATACGGTTGTTCAGAATTTCTCTGCTTGCGTTGTTCCAGGTTACGTCAGTCAGGTTTGAGTAACGGGTGATGATTTGTGCTGCAATACCACCCGAGAATAAACCTGCCCAGCCCAGAATCACAAAGCCCCAGTGCAGCGGTGCGCTGAACAGTTCTTCCATGAACCAGAATGCATGACCCCATTCGTTCAAGCCTACGTTTGGCAGAATCATCAGCGGGCCGGCAATTGCCATAACCAGCGGGAACGATGTGCCGCGGCTATACAGTGGCAGACGGGTCATCGCGTACAGGTATGATGCTACGCCACATACGATGTACATTGGGAATGAACCGTAGAATACCACTACGTGACTTGGCGTGAAGCTGGTGTCACGAATAATCACTTGGTGCCAGCTTGCATCTTGTTCGGTGAAGAAGCTGCCGCCCCAGTAAACACCAAACAGGTATACACCCAGCCACATCATCCAGTAGAAGTAGCGCTTCACTTCCAGTTTCGGATCCAGGTTGTCCAGCTGTTCTTTGGTGTCACGGGTTTTCAGTATCCAACCCCAGGTTACTAATGCAAACAAAGGCATCAGGGTCATGTGTACGCGCCACAGGCCCATCCATACTTTGTCAAATTCCGGTTCCATCGAGTCCATACCGTGTGAGTATGCAAACGTTCTTTGGTACCAGATCCAGAATATCGCTACCAACAGCATTGTTAACATGCCCAGTTTGTAGTACTTCGAGTCGTACCACAGTGACATGTCATAGCTTGCGCTTGATGCACTTGACGTGCCGTAAGTTGTTGCCATGTTTCTACCTCCTAACTGTTAATCAAAACTACTTCTCGTTCTTTTACTCTTCTACTTCTAATACTAATTAATTAGTACTGCTTTTATCTCGGTAGTTAAATTAACCTATTTTTACCCTTAATTTAACCACGCCTCCCAGGCTAGTCGACCTTACCCCTCAAAGTCAAGTCATTTGTCATAAAATCTCCTCCCTCCCTCAAGGGATTTAATCTCAATCCCCTCTCATTTCCCCTTTATCTACAAGGATTAATTGATAATCTCCCAC
>JAYRWT010000015.1:0-3883 GCA_041917855.1 Patescibacteria group bacterium
CATGTTAACAAGGATTTATTGGAGTGGAGTGCATCAGGATTTAAGGATAATAGTTCTGGTGGAGATTTTGAGAATGGGTGCCAGTTTATTACGGAAGGGAATAAGAAGATTACGTGGGTGCAGGATTCGGGTAAGTCTCGGGTTGACTGGAATGTTTACTCTACAACTGGCGTGTGGGCAGATGTCAGCAAAGATGGCCGAGTGACTCACCGTTTCCGGGACGGGCAGCTATCAGGCGAGATCACCATACAACGAGTGGGCGGGATATATAAGGTTGATTTAAATATAACAGGCGGGACAGATGAGATAAAATTGACGTATTCAGTAACAGGGGTAAAAAAAGTATAGCGCATGAAGAGAATCTTACTTGCCCTGGTGCTGAGTGTTGTATCAGGAATTTGCCTTGGCCAGATCAGTGGTACTACCAATCCCACGTTGGGTACGACACATACGTACACGTATACCGGGAGTGCCGTATATCAGTACTATACCTGGAGCATCAGTCCTTTATTAGGTACGCTAAACTCAACGAGCAGAAATGGGACACTTTATTATGCTTCTATCACCTGGCATACTGCAGGTACAACCACGCTTGGCTTCAGCGCCTATGGACAGGCCCCGATGGCTACCCGTACGATAACCGTTAGCTGCCCGACAGCTTCAACGCCCTCATTGACATTCAACTACCCAGGTAATTTGTGTGGCAACCAGACGATCACCTATTCCGGTACACCGCCTGCGGGGATTACCTGGTACTGGCAGACGAGTTCATCAGGAGTCGATCAGTCGAATTCCACCAATTCGATTACCATTAGTTCTTCGGGATATTATTACGTGCGGGCAAAGCCTAATTGCAGTTCAACGTGGAGCAGCGCGGTGTCAACCAATTACCGTACAATAAATTCAATTCCTAATCAGCCTACTTCGGCCAACGACAGCTATTACTGTGCGCCAACCTCGCTCAATCTTTATGCCTGTTGCGCAGGGACCAATGAGACTATCCGCTGGTATGATGTGCCTTCGGGCGGCTCACCGATATCCACCTGGCAGACGGTGAATACGACCAAGAGTTTTTATGCGACAACGTATAATACAGTTACCACGTGCGAAAGTACGCGCAGGCAGATAACAGTGTATATAAATACACCTCCAGGAACCGCCTCACCGCAGGCATCACCGGCTTCGGTATGCGGCTCCGGAAATGTAACCTTATCGGCCACCGGTGCTGCCGGAGGTGAAGAATACCGTTGGTATGATGCGCCAGCAGGTGGCAACATAGTATCGACAACACCCTATGTGGATTATACAAGAACATTTTATGTCTCCCGCTATAATCCGTCTACCTATTGCGAAGGTAGCAGGACAGGAGTTACGGTTACAGTAAACCCCTTACCGGTCGATGGCACAATCAGTTCCAACACAACTGCAATTTGCCTCGGGCAGAGTGTAACGATATCGAGTAGTGGTGGTGTAGGTACTCCATATTACTGGGCCAGCACGAATGGCGGAAGTTCATGGGATGTTTTCTCCGCCTCGTATGCAGGACAAAGCAGTTTTTCGTTTACACCGACTACAGCCGGTACCTATCGCTTTCATTTAAGAAATCAGACTTCTTGCGGGTTCTGCTGGGAAGCCCATATCAACAACTGCCCGACTTATCCTTATGTTGATGTTGAAGTACGTCCCATTCCAAATGCCAGCGCCTCCAATCAGGATATTTGTTCGGGCCAGACAACATCGGTCTCCATAACCAATCCCAATGGCGTATCAGGGACCACCTTTAGTTGGACGGCATCTGCTACTAATGTCACAGGGGCCTCTTCGGGCAGTGGGAGTACGATAAGCCAGGTGCTCACCAATACTACCTCATCGAATGGTACGGTTACTTATACGATTACCCCTTCAGCTAATGGCTGCAATGGTTCAGCCATCAACGTCACCGTTACCGTTAAACCGATTCCTACAGCGGCTGCCTCCAATCAATCTGTTTGTACGGGGCAGGCTACTTCAATCGCACTTACAAATCCTAACGGAGTCAGCGGCACTACATACAGTTGGACTGCAAGTGCCTCCGGGGTAACGGGTGCTTCCAGTGGCAGCGGCAGTACTATTGTTCAAACACTGAGCAGTGCTTCAGGCGGTACAGTTACCTACACAGTCACTCCATCAGCGAATGGATGTGCAGGTACTCCGATAAATGTAGTGGCAACGGTAGTGACTGTAGCATCACCAACAGTGAGTGGTAACTCACGCTTTGCACCCGGGCCTGTAGTACTTACCGGTAGTGGCGCACCAGGTGGTGGAAATTATAACTGGTACAATTCTTCCGATGTGTACCAAAGTCAGGGGCCTACCTTTACAACAGGTACGGTAAGTGCTACCACTACCAACTACATGTATGTGCGCGCAGTTAACTCCATGGGCTGCCTGAGTCCCCCTTATGGAATAACGGTAAATATTTATGCAAACCCGACAATCACTGCTCCGCAGACAACCGTTGTTCGTGAAGCACCGGTAACACTAACGGCAACAGCCGGCTTTGATACCTATACGTGGCGTAATCCATCCAATGCCGTAGTAGGAAGTGGTCAGACCTACAACGCTACTATGCCAGGTACATATACAGTAACCGTTACCAAGAGTGGCGCTACCAGCAGCGCAGTTCCATTCACACTCGTGGCACCACTTGCCGGCCAGAACTTAAACTATATAGTAACCAACCAGGTGTTGCTGCCTAATATCACAAACACTGCCGATGTACCCTACCTCGCTGCCGAGAAGGTAACGCAGTCAGTAACTTATTTTGACGGACTGGGCCGCCCGATGCAGAGTGTGGCTGCGCAAGCTTCACCTTTGAAAGGAGACCTTGTCACACCGGTTAAGTATGATTCCTATGGCCGGCAACTCAGGGATTACCTTCCTTACGTATCTGAGAACAATGGCCGCTTTAAGAGCGGTGACCTTACGAATCAAACTTCGTATTACAATCCTGCGACAGAATATTTAAATAAGATCAAGACTGACGCAAATCCGTGGGCTGAGAAAGTGTTTGAAGCCTCGCCCTTGAATCGCGTTTTGCAACAGGGGGCAGCAGGATCAGTATACCAACCCAATGCAGGCAGCCCCACTACAGCAAAGTCCGTGAAGCTTGAATATTTTACCAATACCGATGGCACAGGCGCTAACCAGGAGAAGGTAAAAATCTTTACGATGACTGCCGTAACCCTTAATAGTAAGACTGAATATCTCATTAGCAGCACTACGAGTTACGCTTCCAATATGCTTTATGTAAATGTGACAAAAGATGAAGAAAACCGGCAGGTGCGGGAGTATAAAGACAAGACCGGGAAAGTAGTCCTCAAGAAAGTTCAGCAGGCCGTTACCCCGGCCATACAAACTGACACAGACTGGGTACTGACCTATTATATCTATGATGAGTTTGACAGGCTTCGCTTTGTGCTGCAGCCGCGGTTCATAGAACGTAACACCATATACGATGGACTGGGCACCAATCAATTGAAGAAAGACATGCTGGACTCTCTCACGTTTGAATACCGCTATGATGAAAGAGGAAGAATGATTTATAAACGGGTGCCGGGTGCCAAGCAGGCAGAGATGGTCTACGACCAGTGGGACAGGCTTGTGCTGAGTCAGGATGGTAAACAGCGCGAAGCCGGCAAATGGAGTTTTACCAAGTATGATGTATTAAACCGGCCTATCATCACCGGGGAGTATACCCATGCTAATACACGAGACCAGATGGTGACCGCAGTGAATGCCGTCACTAACCGCTTTGAGACAACAGCCAGCGGCAATGGCGTTGGGTATAGTTTAAATCAAACCTACCCGACAGCAGCTACCATCAATGATATCTACACGATCA
>JAYRWT010000016.1:0-5847 GCA_041917855.1 Patescibacteria group bacterium
TGGTGCTGCGGCTGCTTCTGGCTCATTAACGCGCTTGTAGGAAAGACCTAGGCGGTGCTGCTGCGGCTCAATAGAGATGATCTTGAAATCAAAACTACCATCAAGATGCAGTATCATGCCTGGATCAGTAATTCGTTCATTTGCAATCTCAGAGATGTGCACAAGACCGTCAATCTCGTTATCCAGACGCACGAATACACCGTAAGGGGTGACGCGGGTAACCGCACCCTTAACAATATCGCCAATCTTGTACTTGCTGGTTGCTTCCTGCCATGGGTCCGGTAGTAGTCGCTTAATCGAAAGCGAAACACGGTTATCGGCAGTTGATACAACCAGAACCTTAACAGTGTTGCCTACGGCATACTGTGACGCAATGTCAGTTACACGACCCCAAGCAATCTCAGAGATGTGCACAAGGCCTTCTACAGAGTTCTCTTGATCGCCAAGCTTTACGAAGAGACCAAAGTCAACGATACCTGTTACGGTACCTTCGAGTACGTCACCTTCCTTGATGTTCTTGAGCTTCTCTTCTTGCAATACATCGCCAGCTGCCTTTTCAGAGAAAATCAGCTTGCCCTGACTCATGTCGAAGGTCAGAACCTTAACGTTCAATGACTTACCAACAAGATCCTTTAGGCGAGCGAAGATTTCGTCAGGGTTGCCACCGTCTACGCGGGGGTAGTGCTCGGAAGCAAGCTGAGAAACTGGTAAGAAGCCAGTGAAGTCACCGAGTTCAATAAGGAGACCACCCTTGTTAGCGTCAGAAACGCGTACAGACATTGGTTGACCATCTTTAACACGGCTGGTGAGTTCGTTAGTAATGCGCTCACGATCAGCACGGCGAAGTGAAAGGACGATATTGCCACGGTCATCTTCAAGCACCAAAACAGAGGCGACCACTGGATCACCTGGCTTAAGTTCGCCGGCAAGCATAGAAAGCTCGCGCTCAGGAATAACGCCTACGGCAACTCCCTGGATATCGACCCAAATACGTGTGGAGGATGAGGAGACCACGGTTCCCTCAATAACCGCGCCAGGGGTGAACGGTACAACGTTACCACCTTGCTGGCGTACGAGTGATTCCATAGAGGAATCGGTAGCTGTAGTAGCTTTTGTCATGTTGAATGACTCCTTCTTGCGGGACAGATCGAGCCATCCGCGCTTGTGTCATCTTAGCCTAATTTTTTAGGTTTGGGAAGATATTTAGTGCGTCGTGCCTCAATGAGTTCCTGGGTTTTGAGTGTGCTCACTTGGGTTCGCAAACCACGTACTAGGTACACTGCCCAAATAAGCATGGCAATTTCCTGGATAGTGCGCAGAAAGTCCATGCCAAGATACGGAATGCGCTGTACCCGGAAAAAGTACAGAATACCCATGATGATCAGGTTTGACCAGCCAAACGTACTCGCTGCGTTGTAAACCTGTGGGCGGAGGCGTTTTTTAAAAATAAGTGAAGCCAGGGCAACAATCAAATTAAGCGCAATAAAGGCAACGTACCACCACTGCAGAGACCACTCAAGCGGAGGTTTAATCAGAAAGAGCGTTTCTGGCTCCCAAAAAATACGCCAGTTGATAGATGTAAGCCAGTTCATAAATGAGATTTTTGGTGCCGCGACAGGGACTCGAACCCTGACCCCATTACTGGGCTAGCCCCTCAAGCTAGTGTGTATACCAATTCCACCATCGCGGCAGGCAAAGCTGACTATACCAGGTAATTACCAGGTGGTCGAGTGGTAGCCGTTGTCTCAAATTCAGAATATGGGAAAAGGCTGAATGAGTAGTGCCGAGGCGCTAGAATTGCCCAATGACGCACGTTTTAGGAATGAGTTACGGTAAGGGAAGAATTCAGCTAGTCAAATGTAGTGTGGCCAAACGACAGGGCTTACCTAGGTTCATCATTTCTGACCTTATCGGTAAGCAACCTGGAGAGCGGAGAGATCGCCTAAGGATGGCCTGTAAAAGTGTAGGTGTACCCTGGCCTGCAGGGAGGGTAACAGTTGAGTTCTCGGCTGTTGGGTCTGCTAAACATGGCGACCTTTTGGATCTGGCAATTGTTGCAGTAGTTCTGGGAGTGAATGCTGAACCTGCTTGCTATCTGGGCATAGTGAGTGCCACAGGTGGTGTAACTCAGGCACAAGAGTTGCCAGGACTACTTTCTTACGCAGCGAGAAATGAAATTGCTGTAGTAATTCCAGCTGAGGTAAAAAGTCTTGCCGAAAGTATTCCAGGACTTAGGTATAGCCTAGTCCACAGCGTGTCTGACCTGCTAAGTTCTCGCACCTATACCAGATCTATCGGCTTGGCCACCACTATATCTCCACCAAATAGCTATGATATCGATGGATTGGTGGGGCATGTAATTCCCAAGCGCGCCTTACTCATTGCGCTCGCGGGGCATCATCCGGCTCTCTTTTGGGGTCCAATCGGTTGTGGTAAAACAGCGCTCATTGAGTCCACCGCACAGCTTCTGCCGGCAAGAAATGCTGCTGAGCTCGCTAGGGCTAGAGAAATTGCCTCGGCGTATGGCGGCGTTGATCCTGGGGCACGACGACCATTCCTAGTACCAGATAGCTTTACAAGCATTAATGCAATCTATGCTGAGTACGGTTTATGGGGGCGAGCTACAGATGGGATACTGTTTCTAGATGAACTTTCTGTTTTTGAGCGCAAAGTGCGAGATGCATTACGCGCCCCTCTGCAAAAAGCTTTGGCTAAACCCTGGGAGAGTCCACTGGTACTGGCTGCATCAAATCTTTGTGCATGTGGCAGACTTGGGACAGATCAGCCCTGTACTTGCTCTGCACTAGAACTTCAGCGCTATCAAGCTGCAATCAGTCCAGCTTTACTAGACAGATTTAGTTTGCACATTCAGGTCCCCTGGCAGTCACCTGATTGTGTTGCTAATGCGCAACTCACAGGTCAGCAGGTTGCTGAAACTATCAAAGAGTTCTGGTATGACAAAGCGACTAGTCAGCCTATACAACTAAGTAAGAATGCAGAAGCCTTTCTAAATACCGCTGGTAAACGCCTGCGTCTTTCTGCAAGAACCCTTCTTTCCTTGCGGGCGGTAAGCAGTACAATTGCGCAGTTGGAAAAGGAGCAGGTTGTACTACCTATACACGTGACGGAGGCATTGCAGTATCGGTATAGACCAAACTAACCTGTACGAAGTGAAAAAATCTGGCATACTAGCAGAGCGAAATGGTTGAATCTCATTTCAGTTTATATCGGCGATGCTGATACTAGATCTCATTTGTTCGTAAGGAAAAGTACACTTTCCCTTGCTCACCCATTTCGGTCTGTAGCTCAGCGGTTAGAGCAGTGCTCTTATAAGGCATTGGTCGCGGGTTCGATTCCCGCCAGACCGACCAAAATTTAGATATACAATTACGAGCCACCTTCCTTTCGGATGATGGCTCGTATGTGTTTTACTCTTCTCTCCTGCGCTTACGCCAATCGGCGATCGCTTGCAGGCAGAGCCCAGCAATCGCGCCGGTTACTATCCCTATCAGAGTCCAGAGGCCAAGCAGACCCTGCGTGCGGATCTGCTTTAGGTGCTCGCCTAAGCTTGAGAGCGGGTGCTTGCTGCCACCAAATAGGTGATCGCGCAGCGCCGGGAAGGCAGCGTCAGCCACGAGGTACTGAAGGCAGAGTAGCAAGGCTACCCAGACAAGCACCAAGACACCAAGTGCCTTACGGGCAGCGTTGTTGCGGGTGAAGACCATGATCCCCACCAAGATGGCGATAATGAGCCCAAGCAGATGCTGGAGGCCAACGTGGAATTGAATCAAGATCTCGTTCATAACTTTCGACTTGCTCCTACTTTGCCGACAACTCGGCTACGGGGCGCATTAAACCATAAGAACGTGAAAAAGTCAATTAGGTAGCCATCTTTTTAACGTATCAAAACAAACAAAAACCCGGCTTGCGCCGGGTAGTGCTTTGCCTGTTTACAGTCCGATTAATCCAGTAACTCCTTCATACTCAGAGAGATACGCCCCTTTTCAGGGTCAACGGCAATAACTTTAACGCGTACTACATCCCCCGCCTTTACGTAGTCACTTACCAAGTTAATACGTTCCTTGGCTACCTGAGAAATGTGCACCATACCTTCTTTGTTAGGCAAGATTTGCACAACCGCGCCAATTTCCTTACGCGGATCCATGCGGTCCTTAATAATTTGGATCACTGGTCCCTCGTAGATTTCACCTACCTCAACAGTTTTGCCAATAGCCTTCACTGCTTCAATTGCTATCTTAGCCATCTCGGAGTCTGTAGAAGAGATTAGGACGGTTCCGTCTTCCTCAATATCGATAGTGGTAACTTCCTTGCCACCGGCAGTGGCAATAATGCCGTTGATGTTCTTACCGCCAGGGCCAATCAGTTCACCGATCTTTTCTGGGTCAATCTGCACGGCGACGATGCGTGGTGCATACTTACCTAGCTCTTTGCGGGGCTCAGGAATTACTGCCAACATTTTCTCCATAATCTCTAAGCGGCCTTGATATGCCTGCGTAAGCGTCTGCTCAACAATCGGCCAGGTGAGACCTTCAATCTTGGTATCCATCTGGATTGCGGTAATGCCATCCTTGGTGCCCGCAATCTTAAAGTCCATGTCGCCAGCAAAGTCCTCAAGACCCTGCAGGTCAGTTAGAACCTTAAATTCAGAGGCATCGTCGTTGGTGACAAGTCCCATAGCAATACCAGAAACCGGCTTGCGGATAGGTACACCTGCGTCCATCAGGGACAGGGTAGAGCCACAGGTTGCAGCCATAGAGGATGAACCGTTAGATGAAAGCGTCTCTGAAACTAGGCGAATTGTGTAGGGAAAATCTTCTTTTGCCGGAAGTACTGGTAGTAGAGCTCGCTCGGCTAGGGCCCCATGACCAATCTCACGGCGAGAAGAGCCTCGCAATGGTGAAACTTCTCCGGTAGAGAACGGCGGGAAGTTGTAATGGTGCATGTAGCGCTTGGTGCCCTCTGTGCTCATGGTCTCGATCATCTGCTCATCTCCTGGAGAGCCAAGAGTGGCAATAGTCAGGGCCTGGGTTTGGCCACGGGTGAATAATCCTGAGCCGTGTACACGTGGGATAAGGCCAACCTCAACGCTGATTGGTCGCACTTCGGTAATACCACGGCCATCTGGACGGTCATCATGTTCAAGGATGGCAACACGTACATACTTCTCTACCAGACTGTTAAAGGCTCCTTTAACGTCTACCTGCTTATACTCACCTTCAAACTTGGCACAGGTCTCAACTAGGAGCGAATCCAACGCAGCGCTGCGCTCTGAGCGATCCTTAAGCTTGAAAGCTGCTTCAATGTGCTTCCAGGTATACTCTTTTACAGCATCTGCAACGGAGATGCCTTCTTTGACAGCTGCGGCAGGTGCTTCGTACTTCTTAAAGAACTTGAGTTGAGTAGCAATAACCTTCTGCATTTCCTTGTGGGCTAGCTTCATAGCCTCAAGCATCACCTTTTCTGGAACTTCGTTAGCGCCAGCTTCAACCATCATCACGCGCTCAGCTGTTCCGGCAATCACTAGGTCAAGGTCAGAGCTCTTCATCTGGCTACGGGTAGGGTTTACCACTAATTTGCCGTCAATCATGCCAATGCGGCAGGCACCAACAGGACCCCTAAAGGCAGTTGCGCCAGCCTTACAAACAGCGGCGGAGGCGGCAATAATACCCAGGATGTCTGGGTCGTTCTCGCCGTCTACAGCAAGAACGGTAACGACAATTTGCACGTCCTTACGTGACTTTTTATCAAAGAGCGGACGAAGTGGTCGGTCGATCAGGCGAGCAGTCAGAATTGCTTCCTCGGAAGGGCGCGATTCGCGCTTGATAA
>JAYRWT010000017.1:0-2137 GCA_041917855.1 Patescibacteria group bacterium
AGCAATCATGGCCGCAAAGGATGCCAACATGAACCCAGATACCCTGGTTATTCAGCGTGCCTGGTGCGACGAAGGCTCTTCACTTAAGCGCGGCATTATGTACTCTCGTGGTCGCAGCGCCGTAATGATGAAAAAGTACAGTCACATTACCCTTGTGCTCACAGGTGAACCTGCGGTAAAGGGGAAGCGTTCAGCGAAAAAGACTGAAGAAAAAGCAGAGTTAGCTGAGGAAACTCCAGCCACCAATTCTGCTACAGAAGAAACCAACGAAACCTCGTCTAAGTAATCCCATGGGACAGAAAGTTAATCCAAACGGTTTCCGTATCGGCTTCAACAAAACGTGGAGCAGTCATTGGTTTGCTGGTAGCGACTACGCTAAGTTCTTGCAAGAAGATAACGCAGTCAAAACACTTATCCAAAAGCGCTACCACCACTCTGGTATTGCCTCTATTGAAATCTTTCGTAACCGCGGCGACATTACCGTTAATATTCACTCCAGTAAGCCGGGTATTATTATTGGTCGTGGAGGCGCCGGTAGCCAAGAGCTGCGCACAAACCTAGAAAAAGCTATTCAAAAAGTACGCAAGAGTTCCGCTCGTGTTCAGCTACGTGTAAATATCATTGAGTTGCGCAACCCCGAGCTCTCTGCGACTATCGTTGCCGAGACTATTGCAAACCAGATTGAGCGCCGTATTTCTGTAAAGCGCGCGATGAAGCAAGCTATTGAGCGCACCCTTGAAAAGCGCGCAAAAGGCATCAAGATTAAAATTTCTGGTCGCTTAAATGGTGCAGACATTGCTCGTTCAGAAGCTGCATCATCTGGATCTATTCCTCTACAAACTCTACGCAGCGATATTAGCTACGCACTTGCAGAGGCAAAAACTACCTTTGGTGTAATCGGTGTTAAAGTTTGGATTTACACTGGCGAGGCATCTAATATGCCAATCGAGTCTACTCCAGAGCCACACCGTGGTTCATTTAAGCGCTAATCATGCTAAGTCCTAAAAAACTCAAATTCCGAAAGCCTCAGCGCGGCACCATGGCCGGCGTTGCTAACCGTGGAAACGCTGTAGCATTTGGCGAGTACGGCCTTAAGTCTCTTGGTCGCGGCTGGGTAAGCGCTCGCGAAATCGAAGCCGCTCGTCGTGCCATGACCCGTTACATTCGCCGTGGTGGACAGGTTTGGATTCGTGTATTTCCAAGCAAGCCAGTAACTAATCACGGCTCAGAAGCGGTGATGGGTTCTGGTAAGGGTGCAGTTGATCACTTTGTTTGCGTTGTTCGCCCGGGTCACATGCTCTTTGAAATGGCAGGTGTATCTGAGGAGCTAGCAAAAGAAGCCATGCGCCTTGCCTCACATAAGCTTTCAGTTCAAACCAAGTTCGTTGTTAAAGATAAGGGGATTGCGTAATGACCAAAGCTACCCAGACTACCGTTCGCGGAACAGTTACTAAGCGCAGCAGCGCCCAAACTATTCGCGTTGAAATCAAAATTACTAAGACTCATCCCATCTACAAGAAGCGTTACACTCTGCGTCGCCACTTTATTGTGCACGACCAGAATGATACCGCTAAGGTTGGGGATGTAGTGATCATCACTCCATGCCGTCCAATCAGCAAGCTAAAGTCTTGGACGCTGGTTAAGAAAGTTGACGCGTAACAGATTATACGCTAGACTACCTCAGTACCATTTTATCTTATGATCCAGCCATATTCACGCCTCAAAGTTGCCGATAACTCAGGAGCCAAAGAGCTTCAGGTTATTACTGTGCTCGGCGGTGCAGCCCTCGATAATGCCACTATTGGCGATATTGTGTCTGCTTCTGTTAAGTCTGCAACACCAGATGGTACCGTTAAGAAAAAAGAAGTAGTAAAGGCTGTAATTGCTCGTGTCCGTAAGCCATATCAGCGCCCAGATGGCTCTGTACTGCGCTTTGACGACAACGCTGCAATTATTATTGATCCTAAAGATAAGAACCCACGCGGCACCCGTGTATTCGGGCCAGTTCCACGCGAGCTGCGCGAAAAAGGTTTCAGCAAAATCATCTCTCTTGCACCGGAAGTAGTATAACTATATGTCACGTTTCTCACTCAAAAAAGGCGACACCGTCCTCGTAATTGCCGGCAAAGATAAAGGC
>JAYRWT010000018.1:0-2097 GCA_041917855.1 Patescibacteria group bacterium
GGAGGTACTGATTCGTACTGGGTACCGCGAGTATGTAAAGGACGGCTCGATTGAAGGCGAGGGGCGTTGGGAAAACCTGCAAGAGTTGATAGGTTCGGCAGAAAAATCCTTAACACTCGCAGACTTCTTGGAGCAGGTAGCCCTAGTTCAGGATACCGATGAGTCTAAAGAGGAGCGGGGCAAAGGTGAGTACTTTGATGGTGCACTTACCCTCATGACCTTACATGGCGCCAAAGGGTTAGAGTTCCCGGTAGTATTCATGGCTGGCATGGAGGAAGGTATCTTCCCCCACTCACGTGCCCTAGAAGACAAACAGCAGATGGAAGAAGAGCGTCGGCTGGCCTATGTGGGTATGACACGAGCTATGAAGCGACTGTACTTGCTTCACGCCTTTGAACGCCGGCTATTTGGCATGGCGCAGCTGAATGCACCATCTCGTTTTGTGAACGAGATTCCTCCAGAGCTCACCGACAAAATTTAAAACGACCTTGCTAGGTATCAGCAAGGTCGCATAGCAAAATTGGGCGTACTACAGGTTGTCTGTAGGGTAATCGTCACCGTCTACGTAGTACTCCTCTGGGCAGAGCGTGCCATCTTGGCCGCAGCGGTAGGAGCTGTCGCTGCTATTCATAACATGGGTAACATTAGATATCCCAGAAATGATTCGAAAGATTGCAAAGAATATAGCCAGACCACCGATAACAAGCGCAATAATCAAGCCGGTATTATATGAGCGCTGTGCGTTAGCCAGGTGCTCTTCGGTGAAGGCAATTTTGCCATCGCCAGCGGTACCTGTAACGGCGCTGCCGGTTGCGAATTGTACGGCATTTGCCTTACTAGCCCGCTGAATTAGGGGGTTAGACTCGCCCATACCCCAGAGTGTTTGATCAGGGCTACTGGTAAGCCAGGTGGTGAAGCCTGCTGTAGCCAGGCGACGACTACTAATAAGGAACGCAACAGCAAAGAGCAGGAGGCCGATAACCAAAATGAGAAGAGGGGTAGTAATCTCTATAGCGCTAAATGCAATGACCAGAGCCTTAATGCCGAGTAGGGGTAAGAGTACGGTGCTTGGCAGAATGCGGAGGGCGCGTAACTTAACGTGATTTGCCAGTAAGAGTGCGCTGCCGTTAGCTAGAACAGCAATCACGAGCTCAAGAAAACCAGCGCCGGTTGTTACATCACTAAACAGGGCAATGATGGTGGTAGGAATCAGTAGGAATAGATAAAAGATCACGCTCAAGTAGCCACGAAGGCTATATAGTGTGAAATCGGAGTGTTCTTTTGCGGCGGCGTGTACAGAACGTAGGGCAAGGAGAATCATTGCGCTTGCCGCTACAAAGGCAAGCTGGTGAATAATCCCCTCGAACTGGTAGAGGTTGTAACTATCGCTCCCAATATAGATTGGCCAAAAGAAGCTACCAAAGGTAAAGAAGATCGCGCTCAAACCCGTGTAAACCTGAATTTGGAATCTGGTGAGCGTAGTGCTGCGCAGTGATCCAGAAGCAAGGAGGCCAATAAAACCAATCACGGCTACAATCAGCATATTGATCCATGTTGTCATGCCAAGAGTGTCGAGCAGGGCGATGAGCCAAACCGTAAAAGCAAGGGAGGTAAGTAAGCTGTTCTCTTTAAGGTTAAAGGCGAACTCCTGCAGGGCATACCACAGGGTAGTTGCTGCAGCTACCAGTGTAATAAAGCTGCCGTCAATGATAGGCATAATGCCTGTTTGGTAAATGAACACGCCCAGCCAAGCAGGAAATACAGCGTTGGCCGTAAAGAAAGCAACAGAGCTAATGGTGCGACGGTGGTCATGTCCGCGACTGGTAAAACCTGCCAGGTAAAGCAGTAGCATTGGCGCAGCAATTACTGCTATGCGCATCCAGACATCTAGACTACGCCAGTTAGCAAATACTAGGGCGATTACTGAAATGATAACTAAAATTGAGCCAATAATGGCAAGAACAGTTGCAGTGCTGTTCTGATGGCTCTCTGCAGGGTGCTGCACAGGTGATTGCATGGTTGCTTGTTATGCTTTTACCACAAAGGTTCTGGCGATCATGTCATGCCAGGCCTGGTGTTGAGGTTGAAAGAAAGCCC
>JAYRWT010000019.1:0-18580 GCA_041917855.1 Patescibacteria group bacterium
AGTTACCGGAATAGTGGCCAAAAAAGTAGGGAAAGCCAGCCTTGCTGCGGCAAAACATACGAGCGAGCTAACTAAAGAGAAAGTACTCCCCGCAGCAAAGGGTGCAATTCAAAAAGGTATGAGCAAGATCGCACCCCCTGAAGCGGTTGAAGTTGGTGCAGGTCTCCCTGCTGTAGAGCTGATTTTACCCAAAAAGGAGCGAGATAAGCAAAAGAAGGTAGCAGCACCTTCGGAGCCTGTAACGACAGAATCAGCAGTGGCTGAACAAGCAGAATCAGTAGCAAATCCAGAAAAAGAGTTGGTGGAAGGCTACGACCAACTCCACTCAGAAGACGACCCCCAGACTATCGATCAGCCCGACACCTTTAGCGATGAGTTTAACGAAGCAGAAATTGGCAGCGTTATCAGCACAGCAGCGCCAACCCCGCCCAAGGCAGCTGTTTCGCGCACACCGCTAGAGAAGGTTCGCTATATCCTACTAAAGAAAGTCCCGTACTACACCCTCACCTACCTCCATAAGTTTTTGATGTGGCTACAGGTACCAGGCAACAAGAAAAAGGCAGCTCTTGGCCTGGCTGCCTTGCTAATTATCATTACGGTATGGGGTGTATTTGCTCAACGTGGCAACAAAGATGATGCAACCGTTACTAGTAGGTCAGAAATTGCCACAACCCTAAATGATGTGCGTGATTTACAGAAAAAGATTACAACCGCAGTCAGCCTTGAGCAGTATGTAGAAGCGAGCCGAGATATTGAAAGCTCCTATAAAAAACTGCGTAGCCTAGCTGGCCTAAGCGCCGCCGATGAAGAAAGTCGTAATGCACTCTGGGAAAGCATTACCCAACAGGCAGATGTAATTACCAAAACCACTCGCCTGACTGAGCCTGTTTCTAGCTATGCCTTTACCTCTCCCGTCTCTAACTTCTTTACCGGTCTGCCCTACTTTTATGGTTTTGAAAGCCTTAAGGCGAGCGTACTGCGCACTGGTAAGGGCGATGCCAAACAAGTACAAACTAGCGTTTCACTATCGAGCAACCAAGATCCAATTGTGGCAATAGCCAGCACCGACGAGAGTGACACAGCAGGCTACGCTCTAACTAAGGAGAGTAAGATCTACCGTATTGTCCAGATCGGCAACACAACCACACTCTCCGCCATCACGCCAGAAGAAGGAACCTTTGCCTTTGGCGATGGGCTAGCAACCTATGCCGGCAATATCTACATTCTGAGCGGAAAGAACGGGCAAGTGTGGCGCTATCGCAATACAGGCACACGCTACAGCAAGGGCACGGCCATGATCAGTGAGCCTGAGGCGGTTGGATCGACTAATAGCGTATCAGTTGCAATCGACGGAGCTGTGTACCTACTTAAGTCTGATGGAACCGTTCTAAAGTTCCTCTCAAATAAGCTAGTCTCTGATTTTGCCCTAAAGAACGTCCCCGCTCTGTCGCAAAAACTGATGCGACCAAAGCAAATTATTACCAGCGAGAGCATAAATAGTATCTATATTCTCGATGCTGGCGACGCAGCGGGGACCTTCTCTACTGCCAAGGTCATGGAGTTTGGCAAGAACGGCAACTTTATTCGAGAGTACGCTTTCCCCAAAAACTTTACCGATGTGCGCGGTATCGACATTAATCAAAAAGATAAAAAGCTCTGGGTTCTGAACGAGTCCACTGTCTACGAATTCAATATTCCCTAAAGCTTTTCTACGCTCGGTATCCCTAGGAGTTGCAGCCCGAGTGTAAATTCGCGCAGAGCAATTTCAGAAAGCGCTAGCCATGTTTGCTGCGTTTCAGCACTTGTCTCAGACACTATATTCGTCTGGTGGTAAAACTGGTTGTAAATTGCTGCCAGCTGGTAGAGTGCCTCACAGAGTATATGCGGTGCACGCTGGCTGTATGCCATCGCTACTTCATCTGCGAAACCTAGCAGTCGGTAGGCAAGTGGTCGTTCTACATCCCCTATGCTGTGAACTACCCGAGGAGTATCTGGTAGCTTACGCATAATGGAGTGAATTCGGGCAGATGTGTACAGCAAGTACGGACCCGTCTTGCCCTCAAAGCTCGTGAACCTATCTACATCAAATGAGTAGTCTGACGCCCGGTGGTTAATCAGGTCGGCATACTTAAGTGCAGCCAACGCAACAGCATGGGTAATATTCTCGCGCTCTGCTGGAGTATATGCTGACGCTCCCTGTGTTTCCGCCAGGCGATCGGCTGCTTTCTCATGAGCAAGCGCAATCAAATCTTTCAGCTCCATCACACCGCCAGCCCTGGTTTTGAATGGCCTGCCATCTGGGCCATTAACCGTGCCAAATCCCAGGTGCTCAAAGCTCTGCTGATCATTAGCTAAGCCAACCTGTTTTGCCACGGCAAACAGCTGTTCAAAGTGTAACTTTTGGCGCTGATCTACCACGTATAAAAACTGCTCAATATGGTCTACATTTATCCGCTCATCGATGGCTGCGATGTCGGTTGTAGAGTATAGGTAGGAGCCGTCAGATTTAGCCAGAATAAACGGCGGTTCATCAGGCATACTCGAAATCTGAATAATTAAAGCCCCCTCACTTTCTACTGCCTGACCTGCATCTTTCAGTCGTTGAATGAGTGGTGCAATACGATTATGGTAGTGGCTTTCGCCGTACCACCAATCAAAATCAACCTCCAGCTCAGCCATATTGGCCTTGATGGCGGCGAGTGATACATCTACAAAATGTTGCCAGAGAGCACGATACCCGACATGTCCATTCTGCAAGTTTGTAGTTGCTGCTAGCGCCTGCTTAGCAAACTCAGGATCTTCCTTGTATAAAGATGCGGCCTGAGGATACAGCACTTTTAGGTCTTCAATGCTAACAGGCGATTGACCGCCGTCCCCTGTGAAGTTATCAGAGAAGTAGGGCCACTCTGGGTGTTCCTTTTTTAAGAAAGCAATGAGCATTCCCATGGGCGTCCCCCAATCCCCCATGTGGATATCACCATACACAGTATCACCGGCAAACCGTGCCAGGCGCTTAATACTCTCACCTATTACACTAGAGCGCAGGTGCCCCACATGGAGCGGCTTGGCTACATTTGGCCCACCAAAATCTACGACTGTTCTTTTATTAGAGAGCTGCGGCACACCCAAGCGTTCATCTTTTTGTAATGTAACAAGGTGTAGGGTGAAAAAGTCAGGCGCTAGGGTGATATTCAGGAAGCCTGGCCCGGCAATTTCAACTGATGTAACGTATTCGCACTGCTGCAGTGCTTCCATTACCTGTCCTGCAATATCTCGCGGCGACAGACCCAAGGCCTTGGTCAATTGCATGGCAATATTGGTGGCTGTGTCGGCAGTAACGTGAGCAGGTGGCTCAGTGCACTGCACACCTTCCGGCCATGCCCAGCCTTTTTCCTTGCAGACTAACTGAAGCAGTCCTAGTACATACTGAGAAACCGACTGACTCATGACTGTAGTCGAACAAAGGAGTGCTTGCCCACTTGCAGCACTTTGCCAGCAACACTGCCTGGCACAATCTGTATGTCTGCTTCGCATACGTTGCCATCTAGACGCACACCACGTTGCTCTAATAGGCGACGAGCCTCCGATTTGCTTGTGGTTAGACCAGCATCTACTAGAAGCTGGGTAAGTGAAAGTTCTGCCACAACGCTAAACTCACTAATCTCTGTAGGCAGCTCAGTCCGTTCATGTTCCCAGCGTTGCTGGGTCTCAGCCCCCCGACCTTCGCCATAAAAGAGATCAACCATGGCTACCGCCATCTGTTGCTTCAGGTTTTTTGGATTCTCGCCGCTACCCAAGCGTGAGTCAAATTCTTCTTCAGTAAACGGACGTGCTGAACGAGGAAATACTGCCAGGTACTCTTTCATAACTGCATCTGCCAGCTGCATACACTGCGTGTACATGCCAAAAGCTGGCTGGTTAAGGCTGATAATATTACCTAGGCTTGAGCTCATTTTCTGACCGTCCGCGCCATTAATCAAAATATTTGTAATGACAGCTTGAGGCGCTTGACCCATATACTCCTGAAGTGTCCGGCCTGCCAGCAGATTAAACCACTGGTCCGAACCGCCAATCTCAATATCTGACTCTAACATCACAGAATCGTACCCCTGCATAAGCGGGTAGAGCATTTCCCGCAAGCTGACTGGATTACCAGCCTCAATGCGTCGCGCAATTAACTCACGCTTAATGAACTGATTCACCGTAAAGACATCAGCAAGTTCAGCAATTTTAGAGAAAGAGAGCTCGCCCAACCAAGAAGAGTTATAGCTAAACGTCACCAGATCTTTTTTCTCAGGATTCAGCACCATCCATAACTGCTTTTCGTAATCTACCAAATTTGCCTGCACCTGCTCCTTGGTGAGCATTGGGCGTTTTCCATCTTTGTCGGAGGTATCACCTACGAGTGCTGTAAAGTCACCGATCACGAGTTGAATCTGGTGACCAAGCTCTTGAAAGGCCCGCAAGCGCCAAAGGGGAATCGCCCTACCTACGTGGAGGTTGGTACTTGTTGGGTCTATGCCAAGTTTAACTTTGAGCTGCTTGCCGTTCTTCGCCTCCTCCCAAACGCGCTGCACATCAACGGAATCGGCTACAAGATACTCAAAACAATCGCTGAGTGTAAATTCGAGCTGCATACTGTAACTTTACCTGATCTTCTGATATGCTTCAATCATATGAAGCCACCACGACGCGGCTCTCGGCGTCCATCATCTCGCTTCAATCCTCTGGGCTTACGTTCCACCGGAGACAGCACTCGCAAACCTTTGCCGAGTAATAAATTTTTGCGCACAAATAGCGTTTCGCCTAAATCTGGCAAAGGCAAAAAAGAGAGCCTTTTTATTACGCGTCTAACCGGACCACGCCCCTGGTACTGGCCATTTCACTGGAAGCCACGATTCACCTGGCGCGGGCTGTTTATTGTGCTGGGCGTCGGATTTGCTGTGCTTGCCTTGGGCATCACAGGTGTCTTTGCCTATTTTGTACGTGATTTACCAAACCCACGTCAGCTCTCCAACCGCTCGGTAGCAGAATCTACCAAAATTCTTGATCGTAACGGCAAGCTTATCTACTCGTTCTTTGGCAGTGAAAACCGTACACTACTCAAGCCGGAGCAGATTAACGCCTACTCCAAGAACGCTTCAATTGCCTTAGAGGATTCAGAATTCTACAGTCACCCCGGCTTCTCCGTTAAGGGTCTCGGCCGCGCAGCATGGTGCAAGGTGCGTGGTAGCTACTGTGGTGGTGGCTCTACCATTACCCAGCAGTTTGTAAAGAATGCCTTACTTACCAGTGAGCAAACAGCAGATCGTAAACTGCGCGACTTAATTTTGGCTATTGAGGTTGAACAGGTATACACCAAGGAAGAAATTCTTACGGGATACCTTAACGAAATCTCTTACGGCGGCAATGTGTATGGTCTTGAAGCTGCTGCTCAGAACTTCTTTGGCAAATCCGCCATCGATCTCACACTTTCAGAAGCAGCTACGCTAGCTTCTATCCCACAGCAGCCAACCTATTTTTCGCCATACGGTGACCACCTAGAAGATCTATTCGCACGCAAAGACTATGCTCTCGATCGCATGGCCTTACTTGGTTTAGTCAGCAAAGAAGAAGCAGAGGCAGCTAAGCTAGCCGCGCCTAACTTAGAGAAGCCAACCTTTACCCGAAAGACAAATATTACAGCGCCTCACTTTGTCTTCTATATTCGCCAGCAACTACTCAAGTTTATGGGAGAAGATCCACAGCTAGCTGAAATTAAGCTGGATCAAGCAGGCTACGTGGTCACTACTTCAATAGACATGGAGGCTCAGACGCTAGCTGAAAATATTTTGAAGGAAATGGGTCCAAGCACGGTTAAAAAGTATGGCGCTAGTAATGCCGCGCTCACTGCTGTAGATCCTAAGACCGGTGAGGTAATCGCCATGGCGGGCAGCATTGACTACGACAACTCTAGGTCCGGTAACACAAACTTCGCTAACGCTCTGCTCCAGCCTGGTTCCTCGTTTAAACCAATTGTATTTGCCACCGCTTTCGATAAAGAGAACAAAAAAAGCCCCGCCTCGATTACCTTCGACCTCGATACCGACTTTGGCAACTACCGACCAAAAAACTATAATGGACAGTTTCGCGGACCAGTTACTAATCGCAACGCCCTAGCGCAGTCGCTAAACATTCCAGCAGTTAAAAATCTTCACCTAGTAGGAATTAGCAACGCCATTGCAACAGCCGAGCGTATGGGTATTACTTCGCTATCTGGTAAGCCTGGTGACTATGGTCTTTCACTTGTTTTGGGCTCAGGCGAGGTCCGCCCTGTTGAATTAGCCAGCGCCTACGGCACCTTTGCAAACGAAGGTATGCACCATAATCTTCGGCCAATTCTGACTATTGAGAAGAATGGTGAGATGGTAAAGGATTTTCGTAAGGAAGAAGCCAAGAAGGCAATCGAGCCTGAGGTCGCCTACCAGATAAGCAACATTCTTTCAGACAACGCCGCTCGCGCCCCAATCTTTGGCACGAAAAACAGCCTTACCCTACCTGATCGCCCAGTTGCAGCTAAAACTGGTACAACCAACAATAACCGTGATGCTTGGACTGCCGGCTACACGCCACAAATTGCAACAGTTGTGTGGGTGGGTAATAACGAACCAAATAAAACAATGGTAGCTGGAGCGGATGGCTCATACGTAGCTGCTCCCATTTGGAATCGCTTTATGCGTGAGTACCTTAAGGGCAAGCCTGTGGAGGAATTTAAGCGCCCAAGCACTATTACCGAGCTCACAGTTGATTTCCTTTCTGGAAAACTTCCAACCGATCAAAGCCCAGAGAACCAACGGGTAAAGGATATCTTTGCGCCATGGCAAATACCAACCGAAAATGACAACGTACACATTAAGCTACGCATCGATAAAACAAGCGGTAAACTTGCAACTGATCTAACTCCCCCAGAGCTCGTTGAGGAAAGAATTTACTTTACGATTACATCTGAGCAGCCAAATAATCCCAACTGGGAAAATCCTGTCCAGGCCTGGGCACAAGCTAACGGTGGTGGTGTAAAGCCGCCAACGGACTTTGATGACGTACACACAGAAACCAATCGTCCTACCCTCAGTTTTGTTTCGCCAAAAAGCGGTGACTCCTTTGGTGACAGTGTTTCGCTGGAAGTTTCGGTAGGTGGCAACCGACCAATTACCAAGGTTGAGTTTTACGTTGATAACGTTTTGGCAGGCACAAGAACATCTGCGCCGTGGCGTGTTGATTACAATGCATCTGCATTGGCGAGTGGCACTCACATCATTACTGCAAAGGTCATGAATGACCTGAACATGACACGCACGGAGGAGGTAAGTGCTAATAAAACCACCAGCGGAAACTCAGGACCACTCAGCCCGGTGATTAACCCAAGCATCATGCGTGTTGGAAAGAACGCCGTGATCACCTGGAGCAACCCGCCAGATGCAGCACTGGCAGGTGTACGGGTATACCAATCGCTAAATGCTGGTGTACTTGGAACGCTTATTCGTACGGTGCCAGCAACACCAAATAACACTGGCACAACTACCGTTGAAAACCTTGCCCCCGGCACCTACTACTTCTCGCTACGACCTGTAGATAGCAACGGTGCTCGAGAAAGCACTTCTGGTCAGCAACTGAGCATTACTATTCTGTAGTCTCTACTTTTGTAGATTTTTCTGACTTTTTTCTTGCAGCCGATCCTGCGAATGCTTCATGTATTAGCTGCTGTAGAGTGCGTTGACCGTGCACCAGCTTGTAGCCAAGTTGCGCCACTTCTTTTTCTCGCCTGTCTTGACGGGCAACTTTACGTAGCTCTCCAGCCAAGCCAACCTCCCCCAAAAGAACTGTTTCGCTAGCAAGTGGACGCTCACTCCGTGCTGAGGCCAATGCCACGCAGACCGCAGCATCTACACCAGGATCTTTTACCTTAAGACCGCCAACAATATTCACAAACACATCGTGGTTAGACAGATCTACATTGGCACGACGCTGCAACACGGCTAAAAGAAGGTTAAGTCGATTAAGATCAATACCTGAGGCTGTACGGCGCGGGTAGCCAAATACCGTTGGCACGGTTAATGCCTGTATTTCTATTAAAACTGGTCTACTTCCCTCGAGAACAACGCTGAGCACTGAGCCTGGTGCTTCTATTCTTTCTTGTAGTAAGAATGAGGTTGGATTACGTACTTCCTGAAGACCCTGCTCCGTCATAGTAAACAAGCCAGTCTCGCTTACATCGCCGAATCGGTTTTTAACCGCGCGTAGCACACGTAGATCATGTTCCCCATCACCTTCTAGATACAGAACCACGTCTACTAAATGCTCAAGTGTACGTGGACCAGCAACGGTTCCCTCCTTGGTAATATGCCCTACGAGAATAACGGGGATTCCGGCGCGCTTTGCAATTTGCTGCAGTCTAATTGCGGTTTCGCGTACTTGCACAATACTTCCTGGTGTAGATGGAAAAGCAGGGTCGTAGGCAGTTTGGATAGAATCGACGATGACAAAGGCGGGTTTTGTTTCAATAATTAGGCTTTCAATAGTATTAACATCGCTCTCTGCCGCAAGCTGGAGCGTTGCCGAGGTGACCCCAAGCCGATCTGCTCGCATTTTTATTTGTTCGGCTGATTCTTCGCCACTACAGTACAGAACAGTGCGCTGCGCAAGGCCGGCAAACTGCAGTAGTAGCGTACTTTTACCTATACCTGGATCACCACCAAGTAGTATTACACTGCCCGGCACTAAGCCGCCGCCCAGCACACGATCTAGCTCAGGTAGCCCAGTACCATCGCGCTTTGTTTGATCAGCCACAATATCTTGCAGTTTACGCGCAGTGCCCTGATTTTGAGAAAAGGTTCGGGCAACACCACTTGAGCCCTGCTTAGCTACTTTGAACTCTTTGAGAGTATTCCACTCACCACACACGGAACACTTTCCCTGCCATTGCAGGTACTCCTCGCCACACGAGGAACAGACAAAAACGGTGCGGTCGGATGACTTTGGCATACTTCTGTTATCGCAGTATTAATTGATGGCGGCAACCATGTCTAGCTTGCCGTGCTATAGACGTGGGTAATGCCAAGATTCACAGAGCGCACATCCCGCCACTCTTGCGCTTCTATTGTCACGTCAAAGGCAGTATGCAGACCCTCATATAATGATTCACCTCGCTGCCCCCAGGCAACAGCTCGCCGCTGAATATTGGCCTCCTCGAGCATACAGGAGCGGTGCTGTCCTTCCTTACCGATGTTTTTTAGACCACGAACTGTGGCCTCAACCCTAAAAGCTGGGGTCGGGAATCCCATGCCAAAGGGCTCGAGTTGCGAGATTGCATCAGCGAGTTCTAGATCTATATCGGCAAGCGTCAGGTTTGCGTCAGGATTCCGTATAAGTGAGGTGCTAAGTTGATTAAGTGTTACTTTGCCCAGCAATCCTGCTTGCACTGCGTTCGAAAATTCTGAAACTGTCGTGCCTAGTTTTAGGCTTAAGCCAGCAGCCTTAGCATGCCCACCAAACTGCTCAATGTAACTTGAAGCAGCATCCAGCATATCTAGCGCATGTGCTCCTTCTACGCTGCGTACCGAGCCTTTTAGTGCGCCCTGTTCCTCTGCAAACACGATGGCCGGGCGCCGGTAGCGCTCAACCAACTTGCTCGCAACTAGGCCAATAACCCCCGTTGACCATGCAGTATCCCCCACCACAATGCAAAGCTCTCGCGGATTCTCCCCAACCTGCAGCACCGCTTCTTTAAGTGTTTTCTCAACAAGTCCCTGGCGCTGACTGTTCTGAGCATGTAAGTAACGAGCATGCTTTCGTGCCTGTGCCCTGTCGGCTGTAATCAGTAAGCCAACTGCGGCGTGCTCTTCCTCGTTGTGTTCGTTATGCATGCGTGAGGGTGCATTTAAGCGGGGAGCCAGGCGAAAACCAATGTCTCCAGCAGATACTGTTGCTAGGTTAACATCAGCTACCTCGGCTAGTTCTAGTAAGCCAAGGTTACGTGTTTTTTGCAGCACCTTTAACCCAAAGACCACGAGCGTGCGATTCTCACCAATAAGTGGGACTAAGTCACCCACCGTAGAGACCGCCACAAGATCTAACAGCCAACGCAACTGAGCCTCGTCTCTATTGCTGGCGCGGTAACAAGCCACTGCCAGTTTCCAGGCTAACGCACAGGCGCAGAGCTCTTTGAAGGGGTATGAGCAATTAACCTGCTTGGGGTTAATTAGAGCCAGGGCATCGTGAGCAACAGTATCGCCATGTGGCTCATGGTGATCAACCACAATAGTGGCAATCCCTTTATTTACAAGCTCTGTAATCAGGGGGCCAGCAACCGTACCGTTATCTACGGTAATAAGCAGTGTGCAATTAGCAGCCTCAATGCGAGCAACCGACGCTTCGGTTAAGCCATAGCCATCACTGCGTAGCGGAATGATCGGCTCTACATTCGCTCCTAATTCCCTCAGCGCACGAACAAGCAAAGCTGTTGCCGGAACACCATCTGCATCATAGTCGCCAAAAACCACAATTTTTTCTTGAGAAGCAATTGCAGCCACAATTCGCTCGGCTGCCACCTGCATATCTTTGAGCAGCATGGGATCGTGCGTATCCCTGACAAAATCAGGGTGTAAAAAAGATTCTTGCTCATGCGGAGCAATACCCCTCGCTGTAAGCAGGTTGGTTAAAAACTCCTGACTATTTAACATAAGCCCAGCGATCGATGCGTAGGTCTACCTGTGAGTTTGTCTTTAGTTTCCCATCCCGCTGTAAGCGAGCAAGGTTTCTTACTTGAATAGCTGCATCTGCCAGGCTACTCATTTGCACACGCATCCCGCCAGCAATCACTAGAGTTACATCGTAGCTTGCATCTGCAATCTCAATGTACTGCAACTCATAGGCAGGCAGGTAACTGCGTAGCTCACCGGTCACTTTCACCAAAAACTGTTCAAAAAGATGGCTTACAACCACATCACCAATACTAACTGGCACCTGCTTACTATCGTTCACCAGTGGAACCTGTAGTAGTAACTGACCAAACGAAGTCTCGGGAGATGGCGGCGTGCTTACCGGGTAAACCATGAATGCTATACCGTCAGCGTCGAGCAGGTACATGGAGTCCCCTACTTGCCAGCGAATAACGGGGGTACGCTCGGTTACAACAACACGCACGGTATGAGGTATACCACGCAGCACCTGCACAGTAAGTACCGGCTGTGAATCCTTAATCGTTTTGGCAACCTGATCTTCATTCAAGCGCCAAATATTGCCGCCGAGGGGGACCAGCGCTTGAATTGCTCGTGGTTCAGCCACCTGTGCTCCCTGTACCTCCACCTGTGTGACTGCAAAGACCGAGCTCTCAAAAATTACATAGTAGCCTACGTAGACAAGTAAGAGCACCAGGACATACCGAAGCACCCTACGCAGCTTACGCCAATCGCGCTTGGGTTTTTGCAGGTCGCCGTAGATACGTGGAACCCGCCGCACCATCTGTCGCTGGAAACGCGCCATATCTGTTATTGTACCACGCTAAAGGCAAGTTCCAGATCACGGGTTGTCATAGTATGCACCTGCTTGCGAATAAGTTCGACAAATTCCATAACAAGTTCTGGTGCAATTCTGCCAAAGGCATCTCGAGGTGTGGAGCGCTTTGCGCGCAAATAGTTACTATGGTGTCGGTCTAAGAAGAGTCCCTGGTGTGAAATTTTATGGCAGCCAGCACGCTGTAACACTTCTTGCAGTGTCGTTTCTTGTAGTGGAAGAAATAGTGGTCCAAACCACTCGGTGCCCTTAGGCTGACCGCGCTGCGCTTGTTGCACAACTACCTGGAGCCTGCGCGCAATTTCATCGTGTCGATTATGGGTCAGCTGTATATGCGCGGTGAGCACTACGGGTGACAGTGGTAGACCATGCAAGCGTTGCAACTCTGCAATTTTGGTTCGATCATTTCCCTTTACCGTAGTCAGCCAGGCACCAGAGTAGTGCACAATGCGTGGTTCTGGTTTCATTTTGGTTGGTGGAAGCAACAACGTGAGCGCGTTAAGCGATGAAGACAAGCGTTGCCCATCATAATCTGGATCATGCGCCAGTGCGGCCCCAATTGTTCCCTTTAATCCGTAGAGAGGGGTCAGACCGCCCAGGCCTCTACTTGCTGCAGCGACAATCAGTTCTGGCAGAAATACTCCCGCATCAACTACCACCTGACTCTTTGCGGCAATAAAGGTAGTACTTTTGGCAAAGTTTTGAATCACAAGACCCGCAAAGTACTCACCCAAAAAGAGGGTCGCTGTATTCGCGCCTAGTACCACGTAGGGGATTTGTGCGTCGCAAGCCGCTTTGACCGCCTGAATTACTTCAACCACCGATTTTGCCTGTGTATAAAAACCAAATGTAGTAGCTATGCGCAGCCCGTTGCCGCGCTGTACGGCAGGGTAGTCACGCTCAACATGGGGAATCTGGCGCAGTAGTAGGGCGTGAATTTCATCGGTCATGCCAGGAATTCAACTTCTGGGATAATTTCTAAGCAAAATCGTTCACGCACTCTTTGCTGTAGCATGGAGATCAGTTCGGCTAGCTCCCTTGCCGTACCGTTTACCCCTTCTGCCTTACCTACATTACAGATGAAATTAGCATGACCTGGGTACACCTGCATGCCACCGTGGCGCAGCCCCTTACCACCTGCCAAATCTATGTAGCGGGCTGCCGAGTGTGACCATCCCTCCTCTGGCATAGTGATTCCCTCAGCAACTGCAAGGGGAGTAAGCTCTGGAGAAATCTCCCCTAGGTTCTGAAAAACTGAACCGCAGTTGGGACCGCTCGGCTGCACCCGCGTTTTTTCTTGAGTCCATTCCTTATAGAGCGACATTTTTTCTGCGGCAACGGCAGGGGACACTTCATTAAATACGCAGACTACTCCAACAATTGTCAGGTCTCGGCGCTGGTGAAAAAGCGATGTGTCGTAGCCAAAAGCAAGCTGGTCTTGGATAAATACCTGCTCGTTGCCGTCAGCATCGATGGCATGTACTGCCACTATGTACTCAGAAAAAAAGTGTTTACCGCCGTGGATGTTATTAAAAATAGCTCCCCCTACCCTGCACGGTATGCGTGAGAACCAGTGCAAGCCAATCAAATTCTGCTGAAGCGTCCAAACTACAGCAGCCCCCCAGAGCAGCCCAGCGTCAAGGTACACAAGTGTAGGCTTACCAGGTTCATCTTGCTCTTCTACTGGGAGTTGTAGAACTCCAGACCCAGATCCTTGCGTATGACGAGCTTTGGGCTGAACCGTCTGCTGCCAAATGGTAACTGCCTCTTTGTACGCATCTTGCTCATCAGGTGACAACACACGTTTTTCACTGGTTTCTAATCTCAGTAAGAGGCCGTCAAACCCTTCATCCGGAATGATCAGGTTACTCCCCGCCCCCACTGCTCTAATGCGTATTCCCTCACCTTGTGCCCACGCTATCGCCTCTTGCGCTTCACCGATAGTTTTACAGCGCGCAAAAAAACGCACCATCCCCCCTACCTGCATGGTAGTAAGATCGGCACCACTAACATTCTGCTGTACAAAGTCTGGTTGCATAGCTGCAGTCTAGCAGAGCTGCAGCTCAAGCTAAATCTTGACAAGCGCTATCAGTCTCTCCAGCCACTACAAAGCGAGCGTAAATCACCAGCTCCCATGGTAATCAAGATGCCTTCTTGCCCAACCGCCGCGGTAACCAGTTGTTGCAGTTCAGTAGTGTCTCCTGCAACTTCTACTCGTATTTTGTCGTATAAGTGATTCATTTTCTGTGCTATGGCGCTACTCTCTATTTCAATCCCAACTTCTCTTCCTGGTACGTGAAAAATTGGTGCAAGAATGAGGTGATCGGGCATGTCCTTATCAAAACAGTGAGCAAACTCATTGAGCAACTCTTGAGTGCGTGCTTTTTGGTGCGGCTGAAAGACTGCGGTAAGTTTTGTTTTTCCGCCCTTTGGCCAAGCTTCACGCGCCGCCTGCAAGGTTGCTGCAACCTCAGCAGGGTGGTGCGCATAATCGTCATACCACTCCGCCCGATTCCACTTCCCCATGTACTCAAAACGACGACCAACCCCAGGAAAGCTTGCTAGTGCCTTTTGGATTACGGCTTGAGTGATGCCCAGTTCATGCGCTACTCGTGCTGCACAACTTGCATTAAACAGTACGTGCTTGCCCGGCTGAGTTGGGTGAATACCAGGATAGAATTCGGCAGTACTCTGCCAACGCATAGTGTATTTAAAACCACGAGCTATTTTACGTAACCGCCCGTCCTGAGCATTGCCGATCAGTACTCCCTGACCCTTGGATGTGGCATGCACACCACTCGGTAGATTACGCAGAAAGCGCTTATATGACTGTTCGATCTCTGGTAGACCCTTGGTGTAATAGTCTGTATGGTCTTTATCTATGTTGAGCACCACTGCAATCTGGGGGTAAAAATTATGAAAACTACGATCGTACTCATCAGCTTCAATTACTAGATACTGACTGGAGCCAATTCTAGTAGCATTGCCCCAAGCAGTTAGGCTGCCTCCTACAAATACTGTCGGATCGAGCCCCGCCTGATCAAGTATCCACCCGATCATAGCTGTAGTGGTAGTTTTGCCATGCGCACCAGCTACTGCAATCGTGAAGTGCTGCTTTGTAAGTTTTCCGATCCACTGGGCGCGTTTAGAAATCGGCACACCCCGTCGTTCTAACTCTTGCACTTCTGGGAAACTTGGGGAGCTTGGTGTAGCCGCAGCCGTAATAACCGCCTCCGTCACACCTTCTGGGATTTGTGATGGATCGCTACCAATATGAATGACTGCTCCTGTTTGTATGAGTCGCTGTAGGGCAGCAGAATCACTCACATCACTACCAGAAACTTGCCAACCCTGACGCAAAGCATAGTCGGCAATCCAGAGCATACCTACGCCACCAGCACCAACAAGGTAGATGTGCTTACTCATACGCTCAGCATGCTCCTAGCCATAGTCTCTGCAGCGTCTGGGTGATCAAATTGACCAATCGCCTTGCTCAGTGCATTACGCTCTTTTGCAGTATGCAAAATATGCAGCACCTCGTGGGCTAGGGTTTTTGCAGTGGTTGCCTTTTCATCAAGTACGATTGCTGCCCACTTTTGCTGTAATACCTTAGCGTTTTCCCACTGGTGATTCTGCGAGGCTGTTGAAAGCGGCAATAATATTGCCGGAGAGCGTGCGGCCGCTAACTCAAAGATTGTCCCACCCGCTCTGCTAATAACAAGACAACTTCTAACAATTACTTCTGGTAGTTCCTCGGCAATAAAGGGGGCAAGGTGCAGACGAGCACTTAACCCAGAAGGCAGCTTGTCAGCCTTACGTACACACTGAATAAAATCATGCTTACCTGTAATATGGACTAGCTCGCAGTACGGCAGAATCTCAGACCAAGCCTCAGATACAAGCTCATTCACTCGGCGTGCTCCCTGGCTACCACCGATAACGGTAACAATTGGTAGTTCGCCGCTAATCTCCCGGTGCTCTACAGTAATAGGTAAACTCTCGTCATACTCTGCGTAAAAATCCTCGCGTACCGGCTGGCCTGTAGCAATCAGTCGATCCTTCGGTAGGTTCTTGTAGAACTCTACGGGGAAGGCAGTAAAAATCTTAGTAGCAGACTTTGCAATAATGCGGTTGGCAAGTCCTGGCACAACATCAGTTTCGTGGCAGTACACGGGAATACCAAACCGCTTTGCAGCCATAACAACTGGGATTGAAACAAATCCTCCTTTTGCAAACACCGCAGTTGGCCGCAGTTTTTTTAGTAATTTACGCGCTTGAAAAATCCCTCGTATCATTTTTACTCCCTCGGGAATATGACGTAGGGTTAAGAATCGGTTTAGTTTTCCTGCAGTAATTACATAGGCGGTAAAGGGCAATTCGCTTTCTTGTATCAGTGGCGATGCAACATCTTCTGCCATACCAGCATAACTACAGCGCAAATCTTTACCCAGTACCTGCGCCTGCGCTATGCATGCTTCCATTACTGGGAAAAGTGGAGCAATGTGCCCAGCCGTGCCTCCACCAACAAAAAGAATATGCGCTTTGCCACTCATACTGTTCGACTGCGTACAGCTGCTCGTTTTCTTATTGGCTGCTTAACCGGCTGGTATGTAGGCACATCGGTAGTGTGGCGGGAGATGCTCAGGAGCACCCCGGCTGCCGTCATAGTAATCAGTAGGTAGCTCCCACCGTAGCTAATAAAAGGAAGCGGCAGACCTTTTAGGGGGACAAGCTGCAACATGGCAGCGAGATTCAGGAACGATTGATAGGCTAACCAAGTAGTAATACCTGTGGCTAAGAATCTAGAAAAATCATCTGGAGCTCGCATGGCTACCCGGTAGCAACGGTAGATAACAAATAAGATTGCTAGCACGAGTAGTGCACCTACAATAAACCCTAGCTCTTCAACCACTATGGCAAAGATTGAGTCTGTATGTGGTTCTGGCAAAAACAGACGTTTTTGGCCGCTCTGCCCAAAGCCTAAACCAAACCACCCACCCGAACCAATGGCAATTGAAATATTTTTAACTTGGTAGGCCGCACCGCTCTGATCTCGCTCAGGGTTTAAAAAGGTGCGAACACGTTCACGCCTATAAGGCACCGATAGCGCCGCCGCAACGCCAATGAGCAAAATTAAGCCTCCAGCTACAGCTTGCTTCCAAGTCATTCCCGCAACAATATAAATAGCAAGAGCTGAGACTAGAATTACCGTGAGCGTGCCAAAATCAGGCTGGCTAAGCATGAGTAGGCTAATTACAGCCACCACACCCATAAACGTGCCGAAGGTACGCCAGGTAGCCACCTCTGATCTATGTTGGGCAAACCACGCGGATAGGTATACGCAAAAGAGTAACTTTACTACCTCTGAGGGCTGGAAAGAAAAGAAGCCTAGATTTATCCACCGCTGCGCACCGTTAATATCTCCCTTGCTTAGTACGAATACGCTCAGCAATAGTACAAGGGAAGCTGGCAGCATCCACTTAGAAACTTTTTGCCAGGTGCGATAATCAATTAGTGAAGTCACTGCCATTAAACCAAGGCCAAGTATCACCCAAATAAGCTGGCGCTTAAAGTAGAACTGAGGATCTGAGGTGTTATCCAGACTCACAATAATTGAGGCTGAGTAAATCATCACCACACCAAACAGCACGAGACCTACTATACCGATTGCTAAGGCAGCATCGAGCTTTCTAGTGCGTAACATGGGCTTATTCTACCATGCGACTACGTACGGCTTGAGCAAAGTCATCACCACGCTCTGCATAGTTACTGTAAGGAATGTCACTACGTGTCCCTGGAGCTAGCAAAACCACATCCCCGGGCTGCGCAACAGCGAGTGCAGCAGCTACTGCAGCTGGAGCATCTGGCACTTCTTGGAAGTTGGTATAGAAAGCATTAGCAAATCCACGCTCGAACGCCTTGGTAGTATTCCCTGGCAAAAGGTAGATGCTGGCGCACTGCGGCGCAATTGACTGCGCAAAAGCGACGTAATCCGCCCCCTTATCACGACCTCCTAGAATAAGGTGAATTGGCCGCCCTGCAAATGCCTCCACGGCAACCTGTGAAGACTCTGGTGTGGTCGCAATGCTGTCGTCATAGAAGGCCACCCCATTTACTTCCCCAACAAAGGACAGTCGGTGTGCAAGTCCAGGAAATTCCAATACGACTTTTTGGATTACATCATCTGGTATGCCAAACTCCTTACCAACCAGATAGGCAGGAATAATGTTTTCTAGGTTATGTTCGCCACGCAGCTTGCGGTCAGCAACGGAAAAAGGTAGTAGGGTCTGGCGGGTATACTCAATTACCTTCCCACGTACGTAGGCGCGGTACTCCTCCATGTCTGAGTAGCCTGTATTAATAATCGCTAAATCTGACGCTTGCTGATTCGCAAGTAGGTTTGCCTTGGCTCGGCGATAGTTTTGCAACGAACCATGGTGCTCAAGGTGGTCCAGGGTCACGTGCAGTAGCACGGCGATATCCGGGCTATATGGGCAATCTTCTAACTGAAAACTAGACAGTTCCAGCACTACAATATCTTCCTCGGTTAACTCCTCTATGAAAGAGAAGGGATCAAGGCCAATATTACCGGCTAAGTATACCTTGCCCTTGCTGTACCCTGCCTCCAGCACTTTAGCAATGAGTGTGCTCGTTGTGCCCTTACCCTTCGTGCCGGTAATGCCAATGGTCTTAGCTGGCGTCAGCTCAAAAAAGTAACTAGTTTGTGAGGTAAAAACAGTACCTGCCTCCTGCGCCTCCTTAATACCTGGCAGTTCAAAAGAAAAGCCAGGACTGCGAAAGACTACATTGAAACGTTTTAGGTTATCAGTGACATCAGAGACAATTTCCCACGTCACCCTTGCCGCTTCTTCCTCGGTAAACGTTGCTTGCTCGGTAGCAGCCGTGTCTTTATCTAAAATAGTAATTGAGTAACCCTTGCGTACCAGGTATTGTGCAACCTCACGGTTATTTACCCCATACCCTAGAATTGCAATGCTTTTATTCTGTAGATCAATCATACTACGGGTTA
>JAYRWT010000020.1:0-3590 GCA_041917855.1 Patescibacteria group bacterium
TCCGGTACCTGAGGCTAGGTCGCCAAAGCCACTTTTAAGCAAAGTGGCAGCAGGGGAGAGGCGCCGGCGCAGACGCTTGAGCGGGCTTTCAAGCTCTTGCTCTAGTGAAATTTCAAGTGGCTCAGGGGCACCCAGCTGATCTGGCTCGACAATGCGGAGTAAACAGGCCGCAACTCGAGGATTCTTTTCTACGCGTAACTCCTTAGCAATAGACTGCATTGAGCTATGGGGTGATCCTGCGTTCATAATACGACGCAGGGCATCCAACGAAATCTCTCCGTAGAGTTCGGTGTTGGCAAAGAGAATTTGATCGCCAGCTTTAATCGTTCCTGATGCTAGGTTAGAAAAGGTTTTCAGTGGGTGCGGTTCTCCCTCGCCACTTAGATCATCTGTAATCTGACGAATACGGTTATTCTGCAAGAGGTATGCAGGACAAGAGCCGGTTTGTGAAAAGTGTAGCTCGTGGTGCCCGACCAGTACGATCAAGCCGCTTAGATTACCAATCCAATCAGTTTCACCAGCCTCAGAAACGGAGTTAAGCTGGTTGTTTACGGCCTTAAGGAGCTCTTCAAACTGAGCATCTAAATCGTGCTTGATGTGAATTTTTTCATACTCCTGATTAAGTACATCTTGCAGGCTTGGTAGAAGGTGGGATGATGGCAGCCATGGTCGCGCCACTTCAAACACATAGGCCAACACCACCTGCTGGCTTAGTGGCAGAGAAGGGTCTGAACAGAGTATCCCAGACGCTAAAAAGCGATCTGGTAATTTTTCTGGGGCAACAATACAGCAAGCTTGTGCTGCTACAGCTGAACTCATATCTTTAAGTATAGCACTGCACCAGAGTAAGGCGAAGGGGGTCGTTATACATCGATTCCCGAGTGATTGCGTTAGTTTTGGTTGGGTTGTATGGTGAGGATGACTTGCCTGTCCGTATGTGGTCATCCTCTTTCAAAACGGGATCCTTACATCTGTTTACCCTGCGGGGTAGACGTGCGGGAACCCACGTGGCCACCAAGGCCGCATACGTTCCTCGGCAAGTCGTTTTTTAATTGCTAGAATCGGGTTTGAGAGATTGCTCGGGGGAGAATTTGCTTCGCAAATTCCACTCCTCGGTAGACAACAGAGTTCGGTAGCCCTCGGGGGAGAATTTGCTTCGCAAATTCCACCCCTCGTCGGCATCCCCATGCAAAAGCTTGCTTTTGCGCGGGTCCGCCTCCTCGGGGAGTAGCATAGTGGTCTAATGCGCAAGGCTGGGGGTCTTGAGACCGCAGGTTCAAATCCTGTCTCCCCGACCATGAAAAGGGAAGTGTTTTTGCACTTCTCTTTTGTGTTAGATTGGACTTCAGTTTTTGAGTTATCGTTCCGTCATCCTGTACGTAGCAATCTCAATGGCGATAGCCGCAAATAAATAGGTTATAGAAAACTGACCCATAAACCACCACAGGCAAGATGTTACGAGCACCGCAAGCAGGTGTACATTAGGGTGATTGCCACGCACTCGTAGAACAACCGGGATAGTAAGTATGCCGTGACTGCGGTCTTTGTTGACATCGCGTAGGTCACCTAACAAATTGCGTACTACCATTACACCGCCCGCGAGTAGTGCTAGTGGCGCGGTATAACCCACCAGCCCGCCAATGAGCGTTAGCGCCTGTAGTCCTCGCACAAAAGGAGAGATCAGACCCCAGCCCCTACTATCTTTTAAGGTGTACATAATACCCAGTCCTATAAATAGCAATGCGGCGGGCCAGCCGTAGAGTAGGGCTCCGGGTAGTGTAGGCACAAGCCACCACCAAGTTTCTACTTTAATTCTGTAGCTCTGCTGATGTGAGCTCTCGAGTAAGGCTAAAAATCCTAACCAGAGCAGCACTGCGCCGAACATGCGTTCGGCCGGTGCGCTGGTAGCAAAAAGGAGCAAGAGCAAATCAACGAGTGAGTATGGGCGGATTAAGCCCAGGTACCGCAAAAGATTACGCATGTGTTTACTCTAGTGAAGGAGGGATGGGGAGTAAAGCAGACGACTAGCTTGCGCCAAGCGTAGCTCTTGCTAGAGTGAAATATAGGTTGAAATCGTATGACCAGGAAGAAAACATGAGCCCAGGTTTCTTAATTTCATTTGAAGGCCCAGAAGGGGCCGGAAAAACTACTCAGATCAAACGTCTGGCCGAGAAACTTGTGGGTCTCGGTCACAAACCTTTCACACTCCGTGAGCCGGGTTCAGACCCAGTGGCAATATCCATTAGGGAACTGCTGCTTGGATCAGGCGAACACAGGATAGCTAAGATGACAGAACTTCTGTTATTTCTGGCTGCACGTGCACAAGTCTACGCCTTAATGATCAATCCGCGCCTGGAGAACGGCGAACTGGTGATTGTTGATCGCAGCATCGATTCGTCTGTGGTGTACCAGGGTAAGGCGCGGGGACTCGGCCGTGACTTAGTGGTTCAGCAGAACCTAATCGCTACGGCTGGTACTATGCCAAACCTGACCATTCTGCTCGACCTTGACCCAGAGGTCGGCTTGGCTCGGGTGACAGATGCTAACCGGATGGAGGCAGAGGGGCTGGATTTTCACCGAAGGGTAAGAACAGCCTACCTAGTTGAAGCTCAACTCAACCCTGACCGCTTTGTGGTCATTGATGCATCCAAAACCTTTGATGAGGTAGCGGATCAAATCCTGCAAACGGTCCTAGATCGTTTGCCCGCAAGAGCCGAGTGAAAACTCGGCTCTTAGCTTTTGCTACACTCAAGCTATGCTTACCACGTCAGAAATCTCAGAATTCCGCCAGATTGTTTTGGACCATTTTTACGCTACTGATCGCCAGTTGCCCTGGCGCAATACTGACGATCCTTACGCAATTCTGGTGTCCGAGATTATGCTGCAGCAAACGCAGGCTGAGCGAGTTATCCCTAAGTACCAAGCCTTTTTGCACGAGCTGCCAAGCTGGCACGCTCTAGCTCAGGCACCCGTAGAGCAAGTGCTGCGGCTGTGGCAAGGATTGGGATATAACCGTCGCGCCCTGGCCTTACAGCGCACTGCTCAGTCGGTTTCTTACGATCATGACGGAATTCTGCCGCGCACCACGGAAGAGCTGCAGAAACTCCCCGGTATCGGCCCCTATACAGCTGGTGCGGTGCTAGCCTTTGCCTTCAATCAGCCAGTCGTCATGATTGAGACTAATATTCGGCGCGTATACCTACACCATTTCTGTCAGGATCGTCAGGATGTACCAGATAAAGAGCTACTCGAACTCATACGGCAAAGCGTAGACACAGAGAACCCCAGAATCTGGTACTACGCCCTCATGGATTACGGTGCCTGGATGGGTAAGCAGGGGGCAAATGCCAATACGCGCAGCAAGCACTACACTAAGCAGAGTAAGTTTGAAGGCTCACACCGACAACTGCGCGGCAAACTGCTCCGCCTCATCCTGACAGAACAGTTACAAAATACTGACCTAGGAGTACTGGCAGCAAATCTCGGGGTTACTGGATCAGAGGTCTTGCTGTGCTTGCGCGAGCTGCAGCAAGAAGGCTTTCCGGTTCCGCTTAAGCTCTAACACAATATCTGCACGCATATAGCAAAGA
>JAYRWT010000021.1:0-8753 GCA_041917855.1 Patescibacteria group bacterium
AACCCTGGCGCTTTTGTAGGGTCATAATAAAGTTAGACGCTTCAAGCATAGATTCGTAGGTACCGGTATCTAGCCAGGCAACTCCTCGAGATAGAGGCTTTACGGTAAGGTCGCCTTTTTTCAGATAAAAATTGTGGACTTCGGTAATTTCGAGCTCACCCCTTTCTGAGCGCTCTGCCGCATGGGCAGCACTGCTTACCTCGCCATCAAAAAAGTAGAGACCAGGAATGGCATAATCAGATTTTGGCTTGCTCGGCTTTTCTTCAATGCTCAGTACTTTGCCATTGGCATCAAATTCAACTACACCATAGCGTTCGGGATCATGCACGCGGCAGCCAAAGATTACACCACCTTTTTGGAGCGTGCTGGCCTGGCGCACTTCATTTATTAGAGATTCCCCGTAAAAGACATTATCACCCAAGATTAGACAAACCGGCTCCTTAGCTATGTAGTCTTCGGCCAGAATAAATGCCTCAGCCAATCCTCCAGGAGTCGGCTGTTCTAAATAGGAAAGCTGCATACCGTACTCTGATCCATCACCCAAGAGCTCACGGTAACTTGGGAGGTCGTGAGGGGTAGAAATTACCAGCACCTCACGTATGCCGCCTTCCAATAGGGTTGCTAGCGGGTAGTAGATCATTGGCTTGTCGCCAATGGGTAGTAGCTGTTTGGAGATGACTTGGGTAGTAGGGTAGAGACGTGTGCCAGAGCCTCCAGCAAGGACGATGCCTTTCATATGCAAGGATTAGTGGTGCTTTTATGCTAGCAGTTTTTTACCTCAATTACACCTGAAAATTTTACAAAAACCTGCCAGCCGACTTGCTTTTTTGCGCATTCAGGATTTCACTAGAGGTGTAAACCTGCACCCAGGGTTACCACTTAACAAGTAACTATCCTTAGCGGGATGTTAGGAGGATTCATGAATGAATTCCTTTTGGCAGTAGTTGGCCTATTGGCCATGTTCATTGTGGGAGTGATTTGCTATGGTGTGATCTTTAAGGCAAGCGTCGGCGATAATGCCGTTAAGCTTACCCCAACACGCTTTGTAATCGCGGCAATTGGCATGTACGTTATTGCCTTTGCCTTTATCCGCCTGTTTGGCATGGTAACTATGGACGCTAGTGGGGTAATGAAAGGTCTCCAACTTGGCTTGATGGTTGGTATTCCTTTCTTCATGATTCCGCTGTTTGCGGACGCTCCCTACTTTAAGGGAAAGGCTGGTGTGGAGTGGGCTGTGATTATTAACTGGGTGCTCAGCTTTGCCGTACTCGGCATGGTTGTAGGAGGTATCGGCGTTACTATGTAGTATATAAGGCTCTGGGAGCCAATAACCTCGCCCATTTTCTGGGCGAGGTTTTTATAATTAAGCAAGAAGACATAGTATAAACGTATGAAGCAGGCAAAATCAGCACTCAACAAACCTGTCTCACTGCATAGGCATGTCAGTCGCAGTCTACTTGGTCTAGTTGCGGCTTTTGCCGTAGTCGCCGCAACGGCTGGCGTACTAGTGTGGCAGAATACAAGTAGCGCACTGCTCATTACCAAGGCTCCTTCTAAGGGGGACATTATTAATGGCGCTGAAGGTCATGTTGGTGAACCAGTTACAAACTTTTGTGATACGAAGTATTCAGAAAAACAGTTCCCATGTGCTGATTTTGTGAGTGATGTGCTCCAGGCTCTTGGGGTACCCATCCCAGAAAATAGCACTACCGAAGTTAATGCCGGCAATCTACTAAAGTGGCTGCTTGATAATGGTTGGAGGCGGTTTCCACCATCAGGAAGCTACGACATTACTAAGCCTCCAACGGAGCCTGGACTGGCTGGTTGTGTAGTTTTCTTCTTACGAGATGACGGTAGCGTCGGTCATACCGGCATAATTGTGAGTAATCCACCAATGACCATCGTTGATGCCAGCGGTATTCAGGGCAAGGTTGTACGACGTAAGGTAAACGACGGACCTCTGACCGAGCGCTACTCAAGAATTGTAATTGTCTGCCCACCTCTTAAATAAGATGCACGTAGCGCACTTGATTGGTAGTGCGCTGGTGGCAATACCGCTAAGACCACAGTCGATTGTCTAATCTAGACAAGGCTTTCGGTTTAGGGTCAAATCTGTCACCATGGTGGCATGGTTGATCCAAAGATTATCCGAGAGAATCCTGATGTAGTTAAGACAGCCGTACGCCGTAAGGGCGGTAATCCTGCTATTGTCGATGAGTTTTTGAATGTAGATACACAGCGCCGTACACTCCAGCAGGCCTTGCAGGAGCTGCAAACCAACCTGAACACTGCTTCAAAGCAGCTGGCGAGTGCTTCGGATGCAGAGCGTGACATCATGCGTCATGAGCTGCGCTCACTTTCAAATTCTGTACAGCAGCAAAGTACACAACTTGCCGATCTAGAGAATTTAGCCAAGCAGCTACATCGGCAAATACCAAACCTACCTGCCGACGACGTACCAGATGGTGCTAGCGACAAAGAGAATGTTGTAGTTAGGGCTGAAGGCACGAAGCCTGAGTTTTCCTTTGCTCCAAAAAGCCATGAGGAGCTTTGCGCTGAGCTAGATCTGCTAGATACCGAGCGGGCCACTAAGGTTGCTGGCGCCAAGTTCTACTACCTTAAGCACGAGCTAGCCTTGCTGGAGCAGGCAGTAATGCGCTTTGCCTTAGATACTCTGTATGCCAAGGGCTTTACCGTAATGAGTGTTCCAAATTTGGTTAAGGCAGATGTGCTCTATGGCTCGGGTCTCTTTGTTGCGCCTGAGGACGCCACCGAAGGTGATGCCTACCGCATTGATCGCGATGAACTCTATTTAGTTGGTACGGCAGAACCACCTCTCGTAGCTTTCCACAGCGGGGAAGTGCTGCATGAATCCGAGTTGCCACTACGCTATGCTGCGCTTTCTCCAGCCTTTCGGCGCGAAGCTGGCACCTACGGTAAAGAAACTCGAGGACTGTACCGTGTACACCAGTTTAATAAGGTTGAGATGGTCTCACTGACTCGCCCAGAAGACAGTGTAAAGGAGCAAGAACTACTACTCGGTATTGCTGAAGAACTTCTCCAAAATCTTGGCTTGCACTATCAGGTAGTCCTCAACTGCGCCGGCGACCTCGGTCATCCTCAGGTTAAAAAGTGGGATATTGAAACCTGGCTACCAGGCATGGGTAAGTACGGAGAGACTCACTCCTGCTCAAATGATACAGACTACCAAGCTCGCTCGCTAAATATTCGCTACAAAGCTAGTGGAAAAGATGGAGAGAAAGACGTAAGGTTTGTGCACACCCTAAACAATACAGCGCTCTCTAGCGCGCGAATTCTGATTGCAATTATGGAGAACTACCAGCAGGCAGATGGCTCTATTCAGATTCCAGATGCACTGCACGCCTACGTTCCATTTACTCGCATAGCTCACCGCTAATGCTTTCTGTGCCAGACCAAGTGTTGCTAATTCTCGTTGGCACCACAGCTCTAGGTCTGATCCTGTTTTTTCTATTTTCGCTCTGGGATCAAGTGCGCGGGGCAATGTTCAATGAGGCTCCCTACGTTAGTTGCCCTGAAGAAGCCCTAGATGACATAGCTGTAGCTCTAGATCCTCAGTCGGGTGATTCAGTCTATGATCTTGGCTGTGGGGATGGTGTAGTGCTGCGCTATCTGCACTCCATTGCCCCAAAAGCTAAGTATGTGGGTATAGAGAAGGGTATTATTCCATACCTAACAGCCAAGTGGCACTGCAAACATCTGCCTCGTCGGGCAGTGAAGCTCAAACGAGATGACTTTTTTGAGACCGACCTGTGCTCCGCCAATAAGGTTTACGTATACTTATACGCACATGTACTCGATCTGCTTCTACCAAAGTTTAAGCGAGAACTACCCAAGGGGGCGGTAGTGGTAGCCCTCGACTACCAGTTTAGCGATCGAAAACCAGACAAGGTGGTAACCCTGGATCACCGTGGTGGAGCAAGAGGTCGCCGCCTGAGTGTGTACAGGTTCTGACCAGGAGAGGTATACTGAGGGGGATATGGATATAGAGAATATGACCCCTGAGCAACTTTTCAACGCTGACATTTTTGAGCTTTTGCATTTGCAGGATTTGCCAGAGGAGCAAAAGCAGCGACAGCTTGCGGAAATGGAGGAAGCTCTTCAGGGCGAAATTTTTGCCAATGTAGTTAGCAGGCTACCAGATGACGTCTTACCAGACTTTGAAGCGGTAGTAGAGGAGCGTAACCCAGAAAAACTACGTGCCTTTCTGACTGGAAGAGGTATTGATCTTCAAGCAATTGTAGTCGAAGAAACCCTCAAGTACCGTTACGAGCTTGTGCGCACGGTCGAAGCACGGCTTTCTGAAGAACAGCCAGCTTCCGCTTCGCATCATGCCTGAAATTCCAGCACCTCCGCCGTCGGGTGGGACAGAGACTCCTCCAGCCGATGAGATTCGTCCTGAAGATCAGGATATTCTTGATATGCTCGAAGCGCGTTCAAATGAGCCGCGCCTGCTCTATGAAGACGTAAGTGACATTTCTGTGACTGAGCAGGTGATGAAGGATTTTAACTCAGGTAAAAAAGCCAGAGAAAAGGCACGGGCTGCGCTCTACGAGGAACGATCAAAAGCGTCGTGGTCTAGCCGCAGCTCCAATTTTCTTGGTGAGAAGCTTGGTAAGTTTTTTAAAACTCCCCAAGAGAAATACAAGAAACTGCAGAAGGACTTTTACTGTGGGGACGATAAAGATCCGCTCCTAGATGCAAAATACAGGATGGGGTGGGGTTTTGGGATGTTTATACTCTCACCGCTACTTGGGCCAATCATGGGGCCATTTGCTGGAATGAAGGGAATAAAGGATGGATTCACTGCCTTCACTGAGTACAGATTTAGAATGAAAGACATGAAGGGGGATAACAACTTTAATCCAGATCTAGTTAAGTACACACAAGCCAAAATTGAGGAGTCACTTAGATCTACGCTTACTACCCTAGAAGGAAAGTTGGCCAGTAAAGCAATTACTCCTGATGATTACCATCAGTTAGTTAGCTTTGCAATCAAGGAACACAATACCTGGATGGAGAATGAATTGTTTCCACGTGAACGTGCACTTACAGAAGCACAAAATGAGTTGCACCGACGTCTCGGTAGATCAGCTGCTTGGGCAACGGGGATAGGGCTGCTGTATGGCGGTGGGAATGTGTCTAATCTATCACCATTACTCCCAGTTGCTGCTGCGCTAACGGCCATGCACGCTAATGCGGAGTTGCATAATGTCCATGCGCTCGTGCCAAAAGAGGGAGAGGATACCGCCGATTACCTACTAAAAAATCCCTTTCCTTTTGCAACGCCAGATGAAATGGCAGACGACATTGCAGAAAAGAATAGGCAACCCATTGAGATTGCTGATTTTTCGACCCGAGCAAGAGATGTGCGCCAACCGCTGCCCACCCAACGATTTACCGCAGGATACCCTGAGCTTGCGCCTACTGATCGTGTAGAGCACGAGGGGAGATTCTACTATACCGGTCCAACCTTCTCAGACTCCACAGGAGAGACTTTCTCTGTGTTTTATGTCCAGGATGGAAAAGGGAAATTGCTGACAAGGCTAGCACACCGCGATCGACTCAATGGCATCTGGAGGGTGGTTGAAGGAATAAACTTTCAGCAAAACAGTAGTAAGAAGAAAAAGGGATCGGGCCCCACAGCAGCCTACATGTTGCCAAAAAGCTCAATCCATCAGACACAAGATGGGTTGCTGCCTACAAATGTAAGTGAGGCTCTAGAGGGTACCAACAGAAAACAAGAACCAATTGAGAGTTTGACCCAAGATGCAATTAAGAAATTGCTACGAGACTATTTTGCCAAAGAAGTGATTAAGGAAGATCGCGATGGCGTAGAGCGCCCAAAGCCTGCGATTGAGCCTACTAGTTATGTTAAAGAAGTACGTCGCTTTTCTGATGGTGGCGTACTTGATGTATTGCGTTTAACTAAGCCAGATAACCTAACCCTACTCGACCCAGAATTCCCTGCAAAGGGAGGAGTGCCGCGCAGTTTGGGTCTGAAAGGTTTTATAACTGAGGCTAATAGAGTCGCTAAGCTACCTGGTTTCGTACCTGACTTTACTCAGTCTCCTCTTGAGACCTATGGCCGTACCCATCCCTTCCTGGGTGATGTCATCCTAGAGGTGTACAAGGGTGAGTTAGCTGGTAAATCGGTGCTCTGGCATATGGCTCACGATGATCAGGGTAGGATTTGGGTGGACCGTTTAGAGCTACAGGAAGCTGCGCCTACAAGCTATGGTGTGCCGGCGCAGGTTGTAGATGCCGGCATTCTGACCCTACAGCCGCTCGTAGATAAAGATAAAGGCAGGTATGATTTGATTAAATTGTACACACGGAAGGTAAAAGATGCGCGTGAGACAGTACTGGACGTGACAGAGTTTTTAGACGAGTTAGCGCCCATTTCTCTGTATCGGGCGCATCGCAGCATTAAACGCACTACTCCCGAGCGTAACAATGATGATTCAGAGGGCGTAGTAGATGAGAAGGGTGAGAAGAAAGATAAGAAGGAGAAAAAGAATAAAAAAGACAATACCGGCAAAGAAGGTGAGAGCGGCAAAGCTAGTACTGAACCTGATCAAAAGTCGAGGAGCGACGAAAGATTCCTCGAGGGGTTATCTGGCAAGAAGCTATACCGGGCACTCATGGATCTTCCAACAAACAAAGAGTACGAAAAGCGCTACATACTGCAGCGACGCATACGTGCCATGTCTACGCAGTTGCGGGGCAGTTATGAGCAGCGTGGTGATGGTAAGCTCGCTGGTTTAAGCAGGGAACTGTATGAGGAAGCTAGTGCGGTGCAAGGCCTGAGTTTGAGTAATCCTACGTGTAGTTCTGTGGTTCAAAATATTGAAAGTCTTCTTGAGGATGAGGTCCAGGTAGCGACATTTTTTGGTCTTACCTATCGGCAGAATCAAATTCGAAGACCGGAGATGCGTCAGGCACTTATTCTACGTGGCATCGACGAGTTTCTGCGTGGCGTAAAGCGGGTTCGACATAACCTTGTTCCTAACTCAGCTGTGCGTAACGCCTACCATGCGATAGCTATACAGCTGGAAGAGCTCCAAAACATGTATCAACGTGATGGCGCTCAGGTTCCCGATACAGCCGCAGGCTTGGTGCAAGATGTACTAACAATACGAGTAGGGCTGGAGAAGACGCGAAAAGTTACAATGCGGAATGAACAAAGCAATCAGAGCCCCACGCCGGTTGCTGCTAACGCCAAAAAGCCAGTTAATGAACCTAAGCAACCCACAGAGCCCACTCCTCCTCCCACTCCCACTAAGCCAATAGAGCAACCTCCTACCAGCCCGCAGGTTCAGCCAGAACCAAAGCCACAGATTGAGACTAGCAACAGCTATCAACAGTCGCTGCCGGAGAATCCGCTTGATCAGGCAGCACTTACCAATCCGGAAAAGAAATTACGTGACAAGATTGGCTTAGCAGCTGGCGCCCTTTCGAGTAATGTCCCTACCTATATAGCTAACGCCCAAGAAATTTCTGATCTACAAGACATGTGCGCCAGATTGACTAGGCGTGATGACTATCGCCCAGAAGGCGCTGGGTTAGTGCGACTTTTGCGCGTCATCGCCCTCGGGTTTGCCTCAGTTGATCAGACTAAGCGTGTGGTTGGCGTGCACGACGCCATTGTCAGGCATGTGCTAGAGCGGGCAAATTATGTGGAGAGTACCCTCTCTACCGATCCAACCGGCCAAGGTACGCGGGCGCAATCTGAGCATGGTCCACTCGAGAGCGACTAGCCAGCAAATCACGAATCAAGCTCGGTGTGCACCAGTCAGAACGACTGGTAAATCTGGGTCATTCCGGCTATCATAACCCAAGAACAAATCTAACGTTTTGCCTGGGGCGCCTCCTGCGCCTTTCGCTCTCTTTCCGTTATGGCTGTACCATTCCTCGACAAGCTGCTGGCTGATCCATCGCGCTCGTTCTTACGCAAGAATGCCAAGGTAGTGCAGCGTATCAACGCGTTCGAAGCAGAGATCTCTCAGCTTACCGATACAGAACTTGCCGCCAAAACAGCAGAGTTTAAAGAGCGTATTGCAGCAAAGCTTACCCCAGATGAGCTTGATCCACTCGAGGCACTCAACGACGAAAAGGTTGAGGACATTCATGACAAGGTTCGTGAAAAAAAGCGTATTAATGCCGTGCTTGAGCCTATTTTGCCCGAGGCATTTGCAGTTATGCGCGAGGCTGCAAAACGCTCCGTAGGGGAGCGTCACTTTGACGTGCAGCTCTTGGGTGGCATTGCTCTGCACAATGGTGCTATTGCCGAGATGCGTACGGGTGAGGGTAAAACTTTGGTAGCAACCCTGCCGCTCTACCTAAATAGCTTGGTAGGCAAGGGCGCTCAGCTGATCACTGTTAACGATTACCTGGCTAAAGTTGGTATTGAGCACTATGGTCCTGCCTACGAACTACTCGGACTGAGCGTTGGGCTGATTATGCATGACTCTTCATTTCGTTATGAAAAGGGAGAGTTTGTTCAGGTAAGCCGCCGCGAGGCGTACGCTTGCGATATTACCTATGGTACCAACAACGAATTTGGCTTTGACTACCTACGAGACAACATGGCTCAGAACGAGTCGCAGCTAGCCCAGCGCGATCAATTCTTTGCAATTGTAGATGAAGCTGACTCAATTCTGATCGATGAAGCGCGTACCCCGCTGATCATTTCTGGACCAGCCGAAGAATCA
>JAYRWT010000022.1:0-1130 GCA_041917855.1 Patescibacteria group bacterium
ACTCCCGGTACTTTTCACCTTTCCCTCACGGTACTCGTTCACTATCGGTCTCTCAGTCGTATTTAGCCTTGGCGGATGGTGCCGCCTAATTCAGAGGGGATTCCTCCGGTCCCCACCTACTCAGGATACTGCTACGTCAACATATTTTACATTTACGGGACTATCACCCTCTACGGTTGGCCTTCCCAAACCATTCAATTCCCTATGCTTTCTAATAAGCAGTCCTATAACCCCTATCGCGCCGTAACGCAATAGGTTTGGGCTAATCCGTGTTCGCTCGCCACTACTTACGGAATCACTGTTGTTTTCTCTTCCTAGGGGTACTTAGATGTTTCAGTTCCCCCCGTTTGCCTCCCCTAAGGGATAATACCGCTTCACGGTATTGGGTTGCCCCATTCGGATACAGTAGGATCTACACGTATGTGCCGCTCCCCTACCTTTTTCGCAGCTTATCGCGTCCTTCCTCGCCGCTGAGAGCCTAAGGCATCCTCCATGCGCCCTTTTCTTTCTTCTTACTACTCTCTTATCTCTCTCCCATTATGTCAAATAACTCTAAGACTCTTAAGCCTCGTGGAGGATAACGGATTCGAACCGTTGACCCCCTGCTTGCAAAGCAGGTGCTCTAGCCAGCTGAGCTAAACCCCCAATATTTTGATTTGCAGTAGGCAGTGTACAATACAGAAAGCTCGTTGCCTACTGTTTACTGCGAACTGATTGTGGGCCTGCCAGGACTCGAACCTGGGACCTCTACATTATCAGTGTAGCGCTCTAACCACCTGAGCTACAAGCCCTTCAAATAGTTATATAATGAGAGTAAGTTAAAGTTAGGAGTCTTTGCTCCAGAAAGGAGGTGTTCCAGCCACACCTTCCGGTACGGCTACCTTGTTACGACTTAGCCCCAGTTACCAGATTTACCCTAACGAAGTATGTTACCTTCCGCTTTAGGTCTCCCCGACTTCCATGGCTTGACGGGCGGTGTGTACAAGGTCCGGGAACGTATTCACCGCGCCATTGCTGATGCGCGATTACTAGCGATTCCAGCTTCATACAGGCGAGTTGCAGCCTGCAATCCGAACTGTGACGTGCTTTTAGTGATTGGCTTGGCATCACTGCCTCGCAACACTCTGTAC
>JAYRWT010000023.1:0-3157 GCA_041917855.1 Patescibacteria group bacterium
ATTCGTGCAGGTCGGAACTTACCCGACAAGGAATTTCGCTACCTTAGGACCGTTATAGTTACGGCCGCCGTTTACTGGGGCTTCAGTTCAGAGCTTCGTCTTGCGACTAACTCCCCCCCTTAACCTTCCAGCACCGGGCAGGTGTCAGGCCTTATACTTCATCTTGCGATTTCGCAAAGCCATGTGTTTTTGTTAAACAGTCGCCTGGGCCATTTCTCTGCGACCTTTTTGTATTGCTACAAACTAGGCATCCCTTCTCCCGAAGTTACAGGATTAATTTGCCGAGTTCCTTAGCCATGATTCACTCGAGCACCTTAGTATCTTCTACTTGACTACCTGTGTCGGTTTGCGGTACGGGTACCATAACAATATGCTTAGCGGGTTTTCTCGGAAGTCTGCTTACGCTCTCTATCACTTCGGCCGAAGCCTCTGTGTACTGTTGGGTTTCAGCATCACCTACGGATTTGCCTATAGATGATATACCTACGCCTTTTAACGTCCAATTTCGTCTGAACGCGGAGCTTTCACTCCTCCTTCACCACATCGCTCATTACGGTAGTACCGGAATATTAACCGGTTGGCCATCGACTACTCCTTTCGGATTCGCCTTAGGTCCCGACTTACCCGCGGCTGATTGACATTGCCGCGGAAACCTTAGTCTATCGGTGGGCAGGGTTCTCACCTGCCTTATCGTTACTTATGCCTACATTTGCTTTTCTAACCGCTCCACCGTGCATTACCACACGACTTCTCCGCTGTTAGAATGCTCCCCTACCACTTGCGATTGCTCGCAAATCCTAAGCTTCGGTACTATACTTGATGCCCGATTATTATCGATGCTCTGTCGCTCGACCAGTGAGCTGTTACGCACTCTTTAAAGGGATAGCTGCTTCCAAGCTAACCTCCTGGCTGTCTCAGCAACTGAACCGCCTTAGTTCAACTTAGTATAGATTTTGGGACCTTAGCTGTAGGTCTGGGTTCTTTCCCTCTCGGACACGGACCTTAGCACCCGCGCCCTCATTGCAGAGTATATTTGTTAGCATTCGGAGTTCATCTGGATTTGGTAGGATGTGACTCCCCCTAGTCCAATTGGTAGCTCTACCTCTAACAAACTCTAACCTCCACACTGTTCCTAAAAACATTTCGGGGAGTACGAGCTATTTCTCAGTTTGATTAGCCTTTCACCCCTACCCTCAGTTCATCCAAAAACTTTTCAACGTTTACTAGTTCGGACCTCCACCCCGGGTTAACGGGGCTTCATCCTGACCAAGGGTAGATCACAAAGTTTCGCGTCTACTACCACTGACTATGCGCCCTATTCAGACTCGCTTTCGCTCCGGCTGCACAACTATTGTCGCTTAACCTCGCCAGTGACAGTAACTCGTAGGCTCATTATGCAAAAGGCACGCCATCACCCCATTACGAGGCTCTGACCGCTTGTAAGCGTATGGTTTCAGGTTCTCTTTTCACCCTCCTGTTCGGAGTACTTTTCACCTTTCCTTCACAGTACTGGTTCACTATCGGTCTCTCAGGAGTATTTAGCCTTACCGGATGGTGCCGGCAAATTCAAACGGGGCGTCTCCGACCCCGCCCTACTCAGGATACTACCTCTCTCCTCGAACTTCTCTTACGGGGCTATCACCCGCTATGGCCGGCTTTCCCATACCGTTCAGATCGTCTTTGGTTTTGATTATGTAGTCCTATAACCCCCAACTAGCCTTAACTAATTGGGTTTGGGCTCTTGCGCGTTCGCTCGCCACTACTTGCGCAATCATTAGTTTATTTTCTCCTCCTCCAGGTACTTAGATGTTTCAGTTCCCTGGGTTTGCTCCTATTGCTAGGTGCCACGCCTTCAGCGTGGCGGGTTGCCCCATTCGGACACCTGCGGATCACGTCCTATTTGCGGATCCCCGCAGCTTTTCGCAGCTTATCACGTCCTTCTTCGCCTCTGAGAGCCTAGGCATTCCCCATACGCCCTTATTTACTTCTTCTTCGGCCTCATCCCTGAACCTTCTCCAAAGGAGAAGGACGGTAGAGGCCCACCTATGTGCTCGTTTCATGATGCGCCCCATGGCACATCATGTCTTTTTACTTTTATGATGTACCAAGTATTTCTACTTAGCACACCTAACTTTTTACTACTCTTTCATCAATATGTCAATGAACTTTTTGACGGTCTTTAGCTGGTGAAGTATTAAAGACGGCTATCCCTAATCACTACAACCTGCATCCATCAATGCAAGTATTCAGTACATAGTCCTTAGTCTTTAGTCCTTAGTTTTAGGCTCTGGACAGACTTAACTATGTCTGCTACTCTTTTTCAACTTTTCAATTTTATCAATCTCGTTTGACTGATATTTTTTTCTCTCTGAAGATTCTAGTCTCAAGACTAATATCTCATTACTCTTTCTCCTTTTGTGGAGAATATCGGAGTCGAACCGATGACCTCCTGCTTGCAAAGCAGGCGCTCTAGCCAGCTGAGCTAATCCCCCGTAAATTTAGTCTTGAGTTGTTAGTCTTTAGTATTGAGTCTTCTCAAGACTATTAACTCACGACTCACTACTATTTTCAAGTGGGCCTGCGTGGACTCGAACCACGGACCTCTACATTATCAGTGTAGCGCTCTAACCACCTGAGCTACAAGCCCTCCTTTTTAATTGTCAATTGACCAATGTTCAATTGTCAATGTTTGGCTCTCGCTTCAGGCTGCTGGCTCCAGGCTGCTGCTTATCCAGCTTGCAGTCCCAATTTCGGGACTTGAAGCCTGTAGCTTCCCTTACAATAACTTTTGAATAAATGGATTGATAGCGGACCGTAAACCAAGGTTTCTAAGCAGTATTGAGTACTGAGTATTGAGTCTTAAGACTATTGCTCTTATGTACTCCTCTTACTTAGATCTCCAGAAAGGAGGTGTTCCAGCCGCACCTTCCGGTACGGCTACCTTGTTACGACTTAGCCCCAGTCATTGGTTTAACCCTAAACAGCGCCTCTCAGCAACTGGCTTCAGGTCCTCCCAACTTCCATGGCTTGACGGGCGGTGTGTACAAGGTCCGGGAACGTATTCACCGCGCCATTGCTGATGCGCGATTACTAGCGATTCCAACTTCATGCAGGCGAGTTGCAGCCTGCAATCCGAACTGAGACGTCCTTTTTGTGA
>JAYRWT010000024.1:0-1587 GCA_041917855.1 Patescibacteria group bacterium
TACTATTCCAGCGTACAGCGAGAGCTGCTGGATCAGTCCAGGTCATAGCAGATGCACCGCCACCGGCACTGGTGAGGACATAGCCAGAGGTACCAGCGGTAGTTGGGAGGTTGAAGTTATAGGTGCCGGCGGCGGCTTGTGTGGCAATCGTAACTGTTCCAGATGAAGAACCTTTGGCAGCAAGTGTACTGGTTGCTTCCAGTCCACCACTTGAAGTTATTCGAGCCAGTACAGTACTACTGCTGTTTTGCCACTCCTGAAGATTGGCACTAATGCTTGACGGGGCTTTTACAACAAGTACTGGCGCGGCTGTTTGTGTGCCGTACACAAGCAGACTTGCGTCAGAGGCGCCACCACTCACAAAGGCAGTACTACTGGCCTGACGGTTTCCTCCTATCTCAACCCCCCAGTAAGCTGCGAGCTGCATTTTGCCACCAAACGATGATTGTATCGCGTTCGCAGTATCGCCGAACAAAAACTGAGCCGCTGTTCCTGAACCAAAATTATTTATGCCGATTACCCGTGGTGCACCCGAAGTTGATCCAGTGGCGTTAACATATACATTGCTACCGGCATAGGTTTCTCCTGTAATATTTAGAAATCCTCCGATACTTGCGTTGTTCGTTACGCTTAAACCTGTGCTACTTGCACTAAATGTAGTAGCTCCACTAAAGGTATTGGCACCCGTTCCTGTTTGGGTGTAACCAGAAACTGTTGAGATCGGGCCGCCTAGGTAGTTTGCACCGGTACCGGCACTGTAAATATTCCATCTATTTGTACCAACCGTCTGGTCAGCTACGTAGAGACCGTAAGCATTGGTCACACTACCTGCCGATGGAGTGGCAATATGTATACCGTAGAAGTTGGTAGAAGCAGAAGCAGTCAAGTTAGAAATAATCGAGAGACCGTAGGCATTAGTGTAGGCATAGTTGGCTGCGGAGTTTGGTGAAAATTCAAACCTACCAGCTGCGGCTGCAGTTACCCCGCCTGTGGTAGAGCTAGTACTGGCATGTATAAATTGACCACCCCAAAGCGAGTTACCTGCACCTCCGCGTGCATCCCAAGTTTGCTGGAACCTACCTCCTGCGCCGTTTGAGAAAGAGCCACTGGTTAGCGGTGAACCAACATACATATTAAACGTTCCACCGTACATACCGGCAGTAGTAGTGGTATTGTTCCACCAGTAGTGATCAAAAAGCGCTCCATTATTTGGGTTAGTACGTGTATAGGAGCCATTGTCATTCCAAACCAGTCCGCTCAAGCCAATAAACTGGTTATCTGAGCTTGGGTACACGGTAACGCGCACTTTTTGGTAGGGGTAAGTACTAGGATCTTCACCCAAACTTAAGTTACCGCCTACGCGCAGGCTATCATCTGTCCGCAGATAATCTGCAGCACTGCGGTAAATATTTGTGTCACCACCAAAGGTAACTGCACTACCGCTAGCAATACCAATCGCCCCCGTATTAGAAACAGTCAGGATGTCAGTACCTGCTGCGTTAACACGGAGTGGCTTGACGGTAGAGCTTGCACCGGTGGCAATGTTTAAGAGGTAGCCGGTACCGTTAGAGGAAGCTGCAGTAGTGA
>JAYRWT010000025.1:0-8707 GCA_041917855.1 Patescibacteria group bacterium
CCAAGGATGACACAACCTTAGTGACAGCGCCGCCTAGGATAAAACCGATGGCTAGGCCCATAACGCCTTGCTCCTGCACAAAGTCCATAAACTGCTCAACCAAGCCAAGTTTTTTTGTTGCCATATAGCCTCTTACAAATAGGGTAGGATACTTACTACTGTATGCTTATTTTACAGAAGTGCAAGACTTGTTTTGCGGTGCTGCGCATTGCTAAAATTGGCTAATGGTACGAGTTCCTCGCACTATCGTAATCACCGGGGGTACTGTTTCTGGCATCGGCAAAGGGATTACAGCGGCGGCACTTGGCAACCTGCTCATTCGGGCAGGTTTTTCAGTTTTTCCGGTTAAAGCTGACCCTTACTTAAACAGAGATGCCGGCACCATGAATCCTTTCCAGCATGGTGAGGTTTTTGTTACCGATGATGGTGCGGAAACTGACTTAGACTTAGGACATTACGAACGATTTTTGGATTGCAACGTAACCTCCCTCTCTAACTTTACGAGTGGCGCAGTTTTTCACTCAGTTATGGAGCTAGAACGTGAGGGTGAGTTCTTGGGCAAAACCATTCAGATTATTCCGCATGTTACCGATGAGATTAAGCGGCGCATACGTTTGGCTCGGCAAAACTCGCACTGCGATATTTTAACCGTAGAAATCGGTGGTACGGTGGGGGATATTGAAGCTCAACCCTTCATTGAGGCTGCCCGCCAGCTACGCCAAGAGGACCCTATTGGTCACGTGCTGAACCTGCATGTAGTAAAGATGGACTACATTTACCCCTCAGATGAGGGTAAAACTAAGCCAATCCAGCATGCGGTAACTGCGGTGCGTGGCTATGGCCTGCAGCCAGACGTGCTGATCATCAGATGTAAGCGGCCAATAACGGTAGAGGAGTTAGAAAAAATCAGCCTGTTTACCGGCGTGCGGCCTGAGTGTGTAATCGCTGCTCCCGATGCCGATAGTTTGTATGATATTCCAGAAATTATGGAAGCTCATGGCTTGGCCAAGGCAGTGCTCAGTTTCTTTGGGCTGTCTCCACAGCTTACTCCTACTGCCAAGCAGGTACGGGCAGACTGGAAGTGTGTTAGAGATCAGGTAAAGCAGCAAAAAACTGAGGTAAAAATAGGCTTAGTAGGGAAGTACCTAGACCAAGGAGATGCTTACCTATCTGTGGTAGAGGCAGTAGCGCATGCTGGGCTAGCTACGGGCACTAAAACCAAGGTGGTGCCGATTAGCGCGGAAAGTGAAACACTGGTACAAGACCTAGCTGCAGTAGACGGCATTATTGTGCCTGGTGGCTTTGGAGATCGGGGAGTTGATGGCAAAATTGAGGCAATTTCCTATGCTCGAACCAATCACCTTCCAATGCTTGGCATATGCTTGGGTCTGCAATTAACGGTGGTGGAGTATGCGCGTAACGTTATGGGTCTAGCCCAGGCAAATAGCACCGAGTTTGATCCTAAAACACCCGACCCCGTTATCGATTTTATTCCTGGCCAGGAAGCAATCCGGCGAAAAGGGGGCACGATGCGACTAGGTTCATACCCTGCCATCCTTAGTTCACAATCTTTGGCGGAAGCACTGTACACACAGTGGACACCAGAACTACTCGAGAAGAACGCGCAGGGTAAAGCGATTACTAGGGAGCGTCATCGTCACCGCTACGAGGTGCATCCTGAGTACATGGAGCGCCTAGAGGCGGCAGGACTACGTATCAGTGGCTTGTCACCAGACGGCAGTTTAGTGGAGTACGTAGAATTACCTCAAAATCAGCACCCATTCTTTATAGCCACTCAAGCTCACCCAGAATTTACGAGTAGGCCAACCCGGGCTCAGGCCTTATTTGCTGGGCTAGTGCAGGCTGCGTGCACCAGGAGCAGGGTGAGCAAAAACACTTGATTAAACCTTATTTTGTTGGTACAGTGACCAGAGCGATTAGGCCTAGCCTCTCTCGTATTTACCCATAACAATCCGGCCGGTAGGAGCGCTTTCTCCTGGCAGCTTGCTGCTTACGAAGCGTTGCGATCACCAGCCGAATCGCCTTCATCTGAAGGCAAAGGAGCAATTCATGGCAATCCCAGCCATTCCTTCTCTGAAGGAACTCATGGAGTCTGGCGTGCATTTTGGGCACGCATCTGGAAAGTGGCACCCAAAGATGGCGCCGTATATTTTTTGTACTCGCGACCACCTACACATTATCAATCTGGAGAAAACTCAGGAGCAGCTTAAGGCTGTACTGCCAGTTCTGCAGGACCGTATTCGCTCTGGTAAAAGCATTGTGCTCGTTGGTACCAAAAAGCAGGTAGCACCGCTGATTAGCGAAATGGCTGAGCGCCTAGGCATTCCCTATGTGAACGAACGCTGGCTTGGAGGTACCCTGACCAATTTTGGTCAAATGATGCAGAGTATTGCTCGCATGAAGCGCTCAGAAGAAATTCTGAACACCGACGAAGCAGCTAAGATGATCAAGAAAGAGCGTGTCATGCTCCAGTCAGAACTTAAGCGCATGCATGCCAAGTTTGGTGGTCTACGCGACTTCAAGAAAAAGCCAGATGTACTCTTTGTGGTAGATCCATCGTACGAGCACAATGCCGTACGCGAGGCTCGTTTTGAAGGCGTTGAAATCTTTGCCCTTGTTGACACCAACACCAACCCAGACCTGGTAGACCACGTAATTCCTACCAACGATGATGGTCCAAAGGCACTCAAGCTCATGCTTGGTTTGATTGAAGAAACTATTGCTGAAGGCCAGAAGCTGATTTCTGTTGAGGGACCTGCCTCCACAGAAAAAGTAGCTGACGTTGCAGTTGATACCGATCAGCTAGAAGTGATTGAGGATAAGCTTGAGAACGAAAACTCTGCCAAAAAGATGAAGGCAGCTGCCGCCCACGAAGAGCGTGAAGAAAAAAAGAAGCTCAAAGAAATGAAGGACGAGGTTGAGGCAGAAGATGCTTCAGACACCATGCCATCTCCTGAAGAAATGAAGACTGAGCTAAAAGAAGAACTAAAAGAAGAGCTGATTGATCTAGAAGAAAAGATCGCAGAAGAAGCAGCTGAGGATGAAGAAGAGACAACTAAGAACAAAAAAGTAAAAGAGGAGGAGTAATGGCAGATTACACAACCGCTGACATTGCTGAACTGCGTGAGCAGACCAGTATGGGGCTAATGGATGTAAAAAAGGCACTCGACGAAGCAAAGGGTGACAAAAAGAAGGCGCTTGAGCTACTAAAGGAGCGCGGCGCAGAGATCATGGAGAAAAAAGCTGACCGTACAGCGGCTCAGGGCCTAATCGACACCTACACACACGGCGGTCGCATTGGTGTGGTGATCGAGGTAAACTGCGAAACCGACTTTGTATCGCGTGGCGATGACTTTAAGAACTTTGTGCACGATCTTGCTATGCAGGTAGCGGCCATGGCCCCAGCAAGTGTAGAAGAGCTCTTGGAGCAGGACTCAATCAAGGGTGGTGGTACCGTTGCTCAAATGCTTAGCACCGTTACCGGAAAGCTTGGTGAAAAAATTGTGATTAAGCGTTTCGAGCGCATGGCGCTTGGCGAGTAATTGGTGCAGACCAGTACTGCAAACAAAAACCCGGGTTACTCCGGGTTTTTTTGCTAGCATTATGTTTGGCATCGTGCTAGGATTTTGCCATTCGATGGTGTAGATATGAATACATTATTAGCAGCATACGATTCGCTGGCGGTAGGCCGTGTACGGCGCCGAGCAACGAGCACTTCCGCACCTTCAGGCCCGGCACCACATGTAGTGGTTCTTGGTCTCGACATTACCCAACGCCTACTGGACTCCTTTGACTGCCTAGCTCAAGTGTCGGGCGGACGAGCTCGCCCTGTTAAGCCCGAACCATCTCGTGAAGAACTGGTAACGGCATACGGCGAAGTATTCGTACTTGAGACTGAACAGGCTATGCAGTTCATGCTCCCGGCTACCGACCAATATCTGCTACCAGCCTAGCTGCTAGCCCTAACACCTGCGGCACTTCCTAGATCAGGAGGTGCCGTACTGCATGTGGGTGATGTGAGGTGGGGCTCACCTGATTGCGTTTGTTTAGATTTTAGCTAGTATTGCTGCCGTAGAGGGGTGACCCTTTGACAACGGAGAAGACAGATATGAAAGCAACACTTGTTCAGGTTGCGCCCACAAAGGCTGCAACCAAGAAAGGACGCAGGGCGCTACCACCGGAGCTACTTGGTTCGGTTGGAGCGCGCTACTCACGCTCAGATGAAGGCCTGGAAGGCATCATGGCCAAAATCGACACCCTCGATCCTGAGAAGTCGATCGACTCGATCTTTAGGCAGGTTGACTTTGGTCACCGGTCGATCACAGACATGGCTGGGGCCGCTGTCTTTGTTGACGGCGTATCCCTGCACCTTGCCTACGAGGTTTGGGCTCAGGTGCAGACTGCGGCTGGGCAAGAAACTTCAACTCGCTACGTGCGCATTAAGCCGGAAGGATTAATTGATCCTGAGAGGCTTGGCATTCCTGCACGCAAGCGTCAAGCTTGGCACGAGCACACAGCCGAGTGTTTCAATCTCTATACGCAGGCAGTGAGCTACTGGGAGTCGCTCGCTCGTGAGCATCCTGAGTATGCTCGACTGCCACAGTCGGTGCTGGAGGATACGAGCGAAGCGGGCATAAAGAAGCGCAAGCGGATGGAGCGCAACTTTGCATTCGATCGCTCGCGCTATTTCTTGCCGGTTGGCTGTGCGACGAATGTCATGCTGATTATGTCCGGACGTGCATGGGTGGAGCTGCTCCAGTTCCTGCTCTCACATTACCTACCTGAAGCGTGCGAGCTCGGTGAAAAGATTCGAGCTGAGTTGGAACTCTCGATTCCGCGCTCTATCAAGCACGGCGTGAAGCAACACACCACCACGCTTGGCCTGACGGACGAGTTCGAGGACTGGATGGAGCAGGCGAGACGCATGCCAACGTTTCCTGCAGAGAGCCGGGAGCCCTTCTTGGAGGTGTTCCCGCCATCTGACGTAGACGAAGGAGCGATCTGCGCTGGTCTTGAGCGACGCGAGCATCGCTACGCCTGGTTTGGTAAGCCGGTCAAGCGAACCGCTGTACGGTTTGGGTGGCCGGCCGCAGCACTGGCCGAGATTCGGGATCTTAACCGCCATAGGACTGGCAGCAAGTACTGCCCCCTGGTGCCACAGGGTTTCTATGGTGCGTTTGACCAGTGCCCTCCTGGGCTGGAGCAGGGATACGAGCAACTCATTACACGTGGCATGGAGCTCTCACGGGTCATGCTGGAAATGCTCAAAGAGGCTGATACAACACATGTGTACTGGGGACTGCTCGGCACGGAGTTTCCTTTTGAACACACCACTACCCTCGACAAGGCCATCTACGAGTGGGAGCTGCGTACCGGCACGGGCGCTCACTACAAGTACGCTGACATGGTGCGGGGAGTCCTCGGACTCTTCTATACGCGCTATCCTAAAACCAAAGGCCTGATCCACGAAGGCCAAGCAGAGCCGGAGTAACGCCCGACTCTTCCACTTGCCCCGACTCTTGCTAACGCGAGGGCTGGGGCTCGTTTTTTATTACTCAGCTTGCTATAGTTAGCGCAATTAAGAACCGTAAGTACTGTGCGTATATATGGATGTAAAAGTTGCTGTCAACGGGCTCAAGCCAAAGATGGAAGCAGCCATCACCCACTTTAGCGGTGAACTCAAAACGGTCAGGACTGGCCGTGCCAATGTACAAATCCTAGATGGCATTACTGTCAGCTACTATGGCAGCCAAACCCCGCTACGCGGTATGGCCAATATTACGGTTCCTGAGCCAACCCAGCTGTTGGTCCAACCCTTCGACGCAAATGCTCTTGGTGATATTCGTCAAGCTATTGAGCTAGCACAGCTCGGTCTGTCACTTTCCGACGATGGTCGCAACCTCCGCATTAATATTCCGCCGCTTACTACTGAACGTCGTGAAGAACTGATTAAGCGCGTCGGTAAAATGGCAGAAGAAGCTCGCATTAGTATCCGAGGTATTCGCGGGGATATGTGGGACCAGGTGCAAAAAGCCGAAAAAGATAGCCTAATCTCCGAAGATAATCGTGATTGGGCGCGTGCCGAGCTAGATAAGCTAGCGGGAGAGTATAATAAAAAGATAGAAGAGTTAACCAAGGAAAAAGAAGCAGAGCTTCGCACGGTATAAGCATGTCCTTACTGGATTCCAGCATTACCCCTTACCTAACAATCCTGGTCATTTTTGCGGTGCTCGCGGGGTTCGCCCGTAAGACGCTTGTTAAGGTAATCATCTTTTTGTTAATTTTTACTATTCTGATGGCGCTCTTTCCGGCGCTCTTAGTAAAGTACACTGAACTCATTCGCAGTATCCGAGGAATCTTTTAATGGAAGTACTGATTTCGATTATCGCCTTCGCCCTTCTTCTGGGTGTATTGGTTTTTGTGCATGAGCTCGGTCACTTTATGGTGGCCAAGTGGTGCGGCATGCGGGTTGATCAGTTTTCGGTTGGTTTTCCACCCCATGTGTTTCGTAAGCGCAAAGGAGAAACCGAGTATGTCATCGGTATTATTCCCTTTGGCGGATACGTAAAAATTCGTGGGGAGAACGCCGAAGAAGAAGAGCAGGAGGATCCGCGCTCGTTTGATAACAAGCCAGTGTGGCAGCGCATTGCCGTGATTCTAGCGGGCATTACCATGAACGTGCTCTTTGCCTTTGTAGTGCTCACGGTTGCCTTTTCGGTTGGCTTTAGCTCCTTTGCGCAAGATCTTACCTCTGAGCCGGGTGCAAAAGTGGTAACTTCCCGAGTGGTGATTGTGCGTGTAGATGACAAAGCTCCTGCAAAAGCAGCTGGAATAAAACCAGGTGATTTACTCAAAACGGTTAGCACACTAGATAACAGCCAAAACTACACAATTCGCACCACCCAAGAACTCCAGCAGTACACCCGCGCGTTCCAGGAGGCGGGTATTCCTACGATTGTCGTTAATGTGGAACGCGACGGTGAGCCACTACGGATTGAGAGCGGCATTGCTGCTCCTGGTAGTCCTGCGCTTGGCGTACTCATTCAGCCGTATAATGCGGTGCGGGTACCGTTCTGGCGCGCTCCGGTAGTTGCCGCCAAAGAGATGGGAGCGATTATTGATGTTACCTGGTCTGCGCTGGCTGACTTTGGCACTCGACTATTTACCAAGGCACAGTTAGATCCTAACGTTTCCGGTCCACTTGGTATTTACCAAGCAACAGCGACGGCAACCAAAATGGGCTTTGAACAGGTAGTCTTCTTGGCAGTGGCGCTTTCGTTAAACCTTGCCCTGCTCAATGTGTTGCCAATTCCTGCGCTTGATGGCGGGCGCTTTGTCTTTTTGCTCAGCGAGGCTATTTTCCGTAAGCGCGTGATTGCCCGCAAGATAGAGCAGGCAATCACAGCCTTTAGCTTTATGGCGCTCATGGGCCTCTTTGTCATCCTGACTATTCGTGACGTTTTTAAGTTGTTTTAGGCTTCTGCTAGGATACGCAGAGCATGCCACACAATCCTAACCTGCAAAAACAGCTTTCTACCCTACCACTTGTACCAGGTGTGTACCTTTTTAAGGATGCCGCCGGTACGGTGCTGTATGTAGGAAAGGCTAACCGACTACGCGAGCGTGTTAGGAGCTACTTTGCTGCCGATATAGCTGCCACCCGCAATCCAGGCATCGAGCAGATGGTAAATGAGGCAACGGAAATTGCGCATGAGGTTGTAGGTTCTGAGCCAGAAGCCTTGTTGCTGGAAGCGCGCTTAATTCGCCGCCATAAGCCCAAGTACAACATTCTGCTGCGTGACGATAAGTCATTCATGCTGGTTAAGATTGACCTATCCCAACCGTTTCCAACCGTAACTATTGCCCGCGAAAAAGATTTGGAGGATCTCCTAATCCGCAAAAAGAAGGAGTTACCGCGTGAGCATCGCATTAGCCAGCGCCTGCATAATGCCGAGTACTACGGGCCTTTTCCATCGGCCTATGCGGTAAAGGGTGTGCTGAATACTATCCGGCGTATCTGGCCGTACCGCGACTGTAATACGCAAAAGTTTAACCACTTTGCCAAGCTGGGTCATGGCTGTTTGTTTGCCTCATTGGGGCTCTGTGACGCACCCTGCGCGGCAAAAGTTACACCAGGAGAGTACCGACGTACTATTGATCAAATCCGCAAGTTTCTCAAAGGAGAGCAGGGTGGGTTGATTGCAGAAGTTGAGCAGCAAATGGCTGATGCCTCAGAAAACCAAAGATATGAGGAAGCCGCGCTCCTGCGTGATAGATTATTTGCCCTACAACGCTTCCGCTATGTTGTGGATACATTTAGGGTGAGCAAGCCAGGCAGGGGGAGTCGGGTGCAAACAACCGGGGGCTATGATCCTGAGCGTGACATTCGCCTAGAATGCTACGATATCTCGAATAACCAGGGAGAGTTTGCAGTGGGCTCGCTGATCTGCGGTATTTTAAAAGACGGCAAGGTTGACCCGATTACTACCGCTGAGCAAGCCAGGGCACGGTTTAGCTTTGATAAGTCACGCTATAAAAAGTTTAAGATTCGCACGGTGGTGGGGATATCAGATGTAGAAATGCTACAGGAGGTGCTGACGCGTCGGTTTAATCGTGGTAAACGGGTGACCGGAGTGGGCGAGCCCTGGGCACTGCCAGATTTAGTAGTCATCGATGGCGGTAAAGC
>JAYRWT010000026.1:0-6597 GCA_041917855.1 Patescibacteria group bacterium
GGCGGCTAAGTACGAGCGCGGTGGCCGAGCGCAGGATGGCTGTCCCCCAGGTGAGGCGATCACCCTCTACGGTCAGTACCTTAATTCCAGTAACCATTTTGCCTAGGGATTGACCATAGGCTACGAGCATGGCTGCGTGGTAGGTAGTACTAATCAGTAGCCAGACAATGCTGACAACCAGGGTAGAAGACAGGATGAGCATATTAAGCTCCTCAGGCGAGAAGCTACCGCGTATAAAGCTTGTGTCCACACCAAGGTGATTTGGTACAGAAAAAATCAGGATGGCCGTGAGGATGGCTACGGCAAAACCGACAATAAGGCCATCGATTATCCAGGCAGCAAAACGGCTAGCACCAGAGGCGAAGTAGTACGTTGTTACCGAATCAGCATGTGACGAATGTTTTGCCTTTTTTGGCGCAGTCATATACCAACTTACAGGTTTATACAGGTATCATACGCCTCTGTGCATGCGTAATCAAGAAGAAATCAAGAAAATGTGCAGGGGGTAGATGTGTAGGCGAGGAGCGCATCTTCTTTTCAGAAAGGCTTCAGATTAGGCCACTGGACAGGGAAAAGACAAGCGGTGTACGATAGAATTCATGCAACGTACAACGGCCGTTATTGCCGCTGCGATACTTGTCGCGGTCACCACGTTCCACTCGCCCCAAAACCTGACGTACGCAAGTACAGAGCTCAGTGCCTATGCTCCTGTGTCTGTCCGTGACTCTGGTGAGCCAACAGATAGGCAGCCTGAAATCTACCAGGGTAGCTTTTTAGACACCTCAACGAGCGCAATGCTCGCCAGAATTGGCGTAACTGTTTTTCCGGAAGATCAAGTATTTGCCTTTCCTGATCCACTGCTTGGTATCGGTAGTCAGATAAAGGTATTCCGTGCATTGCCAGTAATTATTACCGACGCCGGTGCACAGCGCTTGGTAAGAACTTGGAAGCACAGCGTTCCTGAGTTTATGGCTGAACAAAACATCCAGCTAGGTTCACAAGATAAAATCAATCTGGCAGCAGATGCTATTCTTCCGGCTCAATCCACTGCGATTGAGTTTACAATTATCCGCGTAGCGACACGCTCAGTTGTTGAAACCAGCGGTATTGAGTTTACTACTACTTACCAAGATGACCCAAAGCTAGAAAAAGGTCTGACCAAGGTAGTGACAGAGGGCGAAGTTGGAACACTAGCCACAACCTACTCATTACGTTACGAAGATGGCCGGCTAGTTAGTAAAACTGTGAGTAGTAAAGAAGTGGTACGTAAGCCCGTTGCTAAGGTTATTGCCAGGGGAACAAAGCCCAAGGTGACCTACCTATCCTCGGGTCAGTACGCCGCTTACCTGAATGAGGCTGCAGCCATGTACAATGTCCCGGCTGATAAGCTAAGCAAGCTCATGTACTGCGAGAGCGGTGGTAGAGTTGATGCCGTCAATGGTGGGCTGTACTATGGCCTCTTCCAGTTCAATAAGTCAACTTGGGCGGCAACAGCCTACGGCAGTATTGATATCCTTGATCCACGCGCCCAAGTTTTGGCCGCTGCCTCTCTCTGGTCCCAGCGTAGTTGGCGCTGGCCAGCCTGCTCCGCCTCTCTAGGTCTATAGGTTTGTTGACACCTGCTCTCAGGTGAATGATATACTAGATGTACTAGCACTAAACCAAGAGGGGCATGTTCGTAGCTGATATTGAACGTATTGGTCTGACCGAAAAAGAGGCGCGTTTATACCTGACCAGTCTTAGGATTGGCCCAGCTTCTATGCAGGTACTTGCTCGCAAGGCTCAGATTGATCGCGGTACGGCCTACCATGTGGCCATGACTCTGGGAGAGAAAGGGTTGTTCGGCCAGACTTCTGGCGGTAAGCGCCCACTCTTTGGTGTAAAAAACCCTCGTATCCTCTACGAATACGTAGAAACTAAGAAGCGTGAGGTAGATGAGCAGCACAGGGCCCTTACGCAAGTAATCGATGATCTAGAGGAACTATACGCAACGAGCAACGAGGACTAACGGGTTCGCTTACTTTCCGCTACACTGGCGGCATGCAGAGAGCAGATGAAGCCTGGGCACGCTCCAGGCTACAAGCCGCAACTGGTGCTCCCCAAAAAAGTCTGGGGCAGCATTTTTTGGTTGATCCAGCTGTTATTACTCAGACTTTGGCCGCTGCCTCTGTTTCGGCTGATGATGCTGTAATTGAGATTGGCCCAGGCCTAGGAGTGCTTTCAGCGGCTTTGTTAGAAACTGGCGCAAAGGTCACTGCTTTTGAGCTAGATCCTATTATGTGCCAGGTGCTAGCAGAGGATCTACCTAGTCTGACTGTAGTGCAGGGTGACGTGCTACTAATGCTTCCAGAACATCTACCAGGCGGTGCATACAAGGTAGTTGCCAACATTCCGTACCAGATTACAACACCGTTAATTGAGCTACTGTTTCAGGGTAAGCAATTAGGAGGTAGCCGGCCGCAGAGCGCTACCTTGCTGATGCAAAAAGAAGTGGCAGAGCGCCTATCTGCCAAGCCAGGCGATTCTGATCGATCATTCCTGTCTGTGGTGTCAGAATACGTGACAGATTCAGAACTAGTATGCGTAGTGCCGCCATCATCATTTTGGCCAGCTCCTGCCGTAGACTCTGCCGTTTTGCACATGGTCACCAAAACTACGCGCGCCTATGGGGATGAGCCAGAAAAGGAGCGCAAGTTTTTCTCCTTTGTGCGATCGCTTTTTGCCCAGCGCCGTAAGCAGCTTAAGAATGTAGTGGCTGGGATCAGGGGAATAAGCTCAGAAGAAGTTAGTGCATTATTCGCTAAGGTAGGGCTACCAGCAACGGCTCGTGCCCAGGAGCTTTCACTTGATCAATGGCAGCAACTATTTGAAGCAGGAGCCTAAATGCAAGATACCTTTACCGCTGGACTGTATATTGTGGCCGGACCCATCGGCAATCTGGGCGACATCTCTTTACGCGCCCTAGCCGTACTACGTGAGGCCTCGGTAATCTATGCCGAGGACACTCGGGTAACTAGTAAATTGCTTTCGGCTCACGGTATTCAAGGTAAGCCCCTGCGCTCACTGCGAGAAGCTATGCCTACGGTCGCCTTCGAAAAGGCTGCTGCAGATGTAGTGAGACAGGTTAGGGAGGGTGGAGTGGTTGCCTACTTAAGCGATGCCGGCACACCAGGTATTTCTGACCCGGGTAACCGCCTAGTGGCGGTACTGCGCAAACAAGGCCTGCCAGTGTCTCCAGTGCCAGGTGCCAGCGCAGTAACCGCCCTGCTCTCTGTGGCGGGTTTACCAGTGCAGCGACCACTGTTTGCAGGCTTTTTACCAAAGAAAAAGGGTCACCAAACCATGCTCAAGGCTCTGGTGCATGCGCTAGTGAGTGAGCTCTGTGACAGTGTGGTTTTGTTCGAATCTCCTGAGCGTCTGTTGAAATTATTAACAGAAATTAAATCAGAAAATGAAAGTATTTGTGTGATAATTGGACGCGAACTAACTAAGAAATTTGAAGAAACTATAACCGGTTCGGTGGCTGAAGTGCTAGGAGAACTTAGTAAACGTCAGGGCATAAAGGGAGAACTTGTTCTGCTGCTCCATATGCCGTACAACAGAGAGAGCTATGGCGAATAACTACTACATTACAACGGCAATTGCCTACCCAAATGCTCGCCCGCATATGGGCTACGCGCTAGAGGTAGTTCAGGCAGATTTTTTGGCCCGCTATAACCGACTGTTTACAGATACCACTGTCTTTTTTCAGACCGGCACCGATGAGCATGGGCTAAAGATTCAACGCGCCGCAGAGAAAGCAGGGGTGACTCCCAGGGATTTTGTAGATGAGCAGCAGGCAAACTTCATTGGACTTTTTACAGAGCTTCAGATTAGCGCCGACCGTTGCATCAGAACCACTGACGCCGACCACTACGCAATGGCGCAAGCTCTCTGGAAGGCCTGCACAAAAGACATCGAAAAGCGTACCTACCGGGCCTGGTACAACGTAAAACAGGAAGAGTTCTTGGCTTCTGCTGATGACGTGTCAGATCCCAGTGTTTTTGATGTAAACCCCGAGCACGTAGAGCTGATAGAAGAGGAAAACTACTTCTTTTTAGCAAGCCGCTATACAGATCAAGTTCGCGCACTGCTCCAGAGTAAGGAGTACGCCATCTGGCCTGAAAATCGTAGGTTGGAGATGCTCAATTTTCTAGAACAAAAGGGCTTGCAGGATGTTTCAATCTCAAGGGACACCCAAAAGTTTACCTGGGGGGTGCCAGTGCCCGGTGATGAAGGACAGGTGATGTACGTTTGGTTTGACGCACTCACAAACTACCTAACCTCGGCCGCCAGTATTGGGGCTAACGGCGAGATTGTTCTAGGGGAGCGTTGGCCGGCAAGTCTGCACGTAATTGGTAAAGATATTCAGCGCTTTCATGCGCTACTTTGGCCAGCTATGTTGCTGTCAGCAGGGCTACCAGTTCCAAAAAACCTACTGGTTCACGGCTTTATTCTGGCCGATGGTGTAACCATGAGTAAGACACTCGGTAACGGCGTAGATCCACTAGAGATTACCGCGCAGTACGGTTCAGACGCTCTGCGCTGGTACCTACTAAATGACATTCCAACCCAAGACGATGGTGATTTTACTCGAGAACGCTTTGCTCAGGTGTACGCTAGTGATCTGGCTAACGATTACGGCAACCTGGTAAGCCGCGTATTAGCCATGACTCAAAAGTACTGCGGTGGAGTTATCCCAGCGCACTCGGATGAAACGCCGGTTATCCTAGAGTCTGTACTGCATAATGCGGTGTCTGCCTATCACCAAGCCATTGCAGCAATGCGCATAGAACGTGCTACAGCGGCCGTACAGAGCCTTGTGGTCTATTCCAACAAGCGGATAGACGAGTGCAAGCCTTGGGAGCTAGCCAAGGCCGGTGAGAGTGCCATGGAGGAACTGGGTAATTTGTTGAATGAGTTGCTCGAGATAATCCTGCAGGCCTCCTTACTCCTATTGCCGGTAATGCCATCAACTGCAGAAAAAGTACTGCAGCAGGTCTTTATGATCTCTGATTACTCTGGGCTCTGCGCTAAAGTTGGCGACGTTAGCCTACTCCCAACGGGCAAATTGGGGGTCCTGGATGGCGTACTCTTTCCTAGAGTAGAGGTATGATCGATACCCACTGCCACTTAACCTACCCAGATTTTAGTGACGACTTTGAGCATGTTGTACAGCGTGCAGCCGATGTTGGTGTAACCGATATAGTCATCCCCGGCACAGATTTGGTCAGTAGTAAGCAGGCCATTGATCTGGCCGCAACCTATGCCCAGCTACACGCCTGTGCTGCGCTACACCCGATACATGCGCATGAACAGATCGAGGGTTGGGAGGAAGAGTTTAGGGGTATGGTTGCGGGTGGCAACTTGGTGGCAATTGGTGAAATTGGCCTTGACTACTACCATATGGAGGGCATTGAGGAAGGTGATGTAGCTGGAAGGCAGAGACGTATTGACCAGCAGATGGCCTGCCTGGCCACACAGTTAAACGTAGCACATGAGTTTGATTTGCCGATTATTGTGCACAGCCGTGACTGTTTTACAGATTTACACACTATTCTGCGCTCAGAGCACAACGGGAAGAAAGCGGTGATCCACTGCTTTACAGGGACTAAGGATGAAGCCTTTACATGGTTGGATCTTGGCTTTCTCATCTCGTTTACCGGCATTCTTACCTACAAAAAGTCATCTGATCTACGTGAAGTAGCTGCCAGCATCCCACTTGATCGGATAATGATCGAGACCGATGCTCCCTATTTGGCGCCAGAGGGTCACCGTGGTAAGCGCTGCGAGCCAATGTTTGTGCGAAATGTGGCCGAATGTCTGGCTGAAATTAGGGGAGTTTCTAATGAAGAAATTGACCGCATCACCTCAGCTACTGCCCGCAAGTTCTTTGAAATTACAGGTTAAAAATATACCTCGACGGGTGCGAGTCATAAGAAAAAATTTGTGAGCTGCGCCTTGCGGTAAGGCGCAATTTTTATGCGTGTGGGGCGTAGAGCCCCAAGCGTTTTCTAGGCCTGGCTTGACACCATACAGTGGTGTGAGAGGCGTAGAATCCATGTAGTCCAGCGGGGGGTCATTTACTCTGTTTGTAACTGTTCCTACGTGGTACTACAATTTTTATTCTGTTGAAGAAATATAAAAATACAGGATTTATTCCTGTATTTTATGTTAATAATTTTAACAATTATATTAGCGAATAACTTGTCCGAGCAATGAGCGTTGCAGTGTGGCAAGTGCGGCATGTTCAAGAACCATACCGTAGCCATCTGCTATTGCAACAAGGGCAAGCTTATTGCCATATACAAAAATGCTGCTGCTGCCAGATAGCGATACGGCCGCCTGCCGGTTAGTAATCTGGTACTGCTGGCATGCCTGCACATAGGCTGTTTGTAGTAGGGCAGGAAGAGACATCTGGTCAGTTTGCGAGATAACGCTGACCACGCTGCGTTCAGGCAGAGGAAGGTGGGCACAGGTAGAGACTATATCGGCATAAATCTCTTCTAGAGTATTCTTTGCCCCTAACAAACTCAGCTCGGGGTGATCTGCTGGTAC
>JAYRWT010000027.1:0-14933 GCA_041917855.1 Patescibacteria group bacterium
CTGGAACTATCCTCCAATTACTCTACTCAAGCAGCTTGATGATCGTCCCCAGGTTGGGAATATTCAAAAGCGTATGGAGCTGATTCAAAAGACACTCAAAGACTTTGGTATTGATGTCACTATGACTGATGTTAGTGTGGGTCCAACCGTAAGTCAGTACCAGCTTAAGCCAGCTGATGGCGTAAAGCTGAACCAAATTACAGCCCGCCAAGATGATCTTTCTCTTGCTCTGGCGGCCGAGTCGCTGCGTGTTGAGGCGCCAATCCCAGGTAAAGCGCTGGTTGGTGTTGAAATTCCAAATGATAAAAAGGCCAAGGTTGGTCTGCGTGACATCCTAGAAGACAAAAAGCAAACCTTCCAAAGCCTAGGTTCTAAGCTAGCCATTGCACTTGGTCGTGATTCATCTGGTCATCCTGCCGTAGCAGACCTTGCAAAAATGCCACACGTTCTGATTGCTGGCTCAACCGGATCTGGTAAGTCGGTATGTATCAACACGCTCATTCTGAGCTTGCTGATGAATAACTCACCAGACGAGCTGCGCATGATCCTAGTTGACCCAAAACGTGTTGAGCTATCTCTGTACAACGGCTTGCCTCACCTACTTACGCCAGTTATTACTGAGCCGAAGGATACTGTAAAAGCTCTCAACTGGGCAGTGCGAGAAATGGAACGACGTTACAAGGTGTTGCAGAGTACAGGTAAGCGCAATATTACCCAATACAATCAGTCGCCAGATATGACCGAAGGTCCAATGCCTTTCATTGTGATTATCGTTGATGAGTTGGCCGACCTGATGATGGTGGCTGCCCGAGAGGTTGAAAGTAAGATTGTTCGTATTGCCCAAATGGCTCGTGCTGTTGGTATTCACTTAGTTGTTGCAACCCAGCGCCCTTCGGTAGATGTAATTACCGGCTTGATTAAGGCAAACATTCCTACCCGAATTGCCTTTGCGGTAACCAGCCAGGTTGATTCTCGTACGATCATTGATGGACAAGGCGCAGAAAAGCTCTTAGGGTATGGTGACATGCTCTACTTAAGCACAGAGCTTGGCAAGCCACGTCGCGTGCAAGGAGTTTTTTGTACGGAAGAAGAGATCAACTCGGTGGTTGCCTTCATCCGCCAGCAAGCACCTGATGACCGCTACGATCCAACCGTGCTCGAGGAGCAGACAGAGTCTCGTTTTGTTTCTGCAGGCGGCCTAGACGATGCAGAAGAAGCACTACTACGCGAAGCGTATGAATTAGTCAGTCGCCAGGGGAAGGCTTCTACCAGCATGCTGCAGACGCATATGCGCCTAGGCTATAACAAGGCTAAGCGCCTTATCACGGCCATGGAAGAGCGGGGGATGATTGGCCCTGAGCGTGGCGGTAAGATGCGCGAGGTCTATGCCAGCATGGATATGAATAACGTGGGTTCAGAGCCAATGGATGCACCATACCAGGGATATCAGGATGAAGGGGGCACTTCTTCTGGCATTGCCCCGTATCCGGAAAATGAGTAAACTAAACCATACATATGGCAGCTGGCTTCCGCACGCGTAAGGTTCATGTTGAACAGTCTCTGGGCGACAAGCTCAAGCGAGCTCGTGTTCGGCGTAAGCTAACCGTTGCCGAGGTAGAAGAGGCGACGCGTATTCGCGGTAAGTTTATTCTGGCACTAGAAAGCGATTCCTGGGATCAGATTCCTAGTGAGGTATATGGTCGCGGCTACCTAGAGGCCTACTGCGATTTTCTGCACCTCCCTACCGATCAGATGCTAAAGCAGTATGATCGCTCACGCGCTGCTTACAATCGTCATACCGCAGACCAGCCAATAGAGCTTGCGCCCGCAACACACGTGAGCTTTAGTCGCTTTCTCATTACACCTCGCCTCCTTATGGTGGTTGCAGCAACCGTTATTGGTCTTGGGTTTGCAGCTATGGTTGGCTACCAAATTAACACCTTTGCCTCTGCACCAATGCTCGAGATTGCTAGCGCTCAAGCCGCTGAAACAGGTGTAACCCAGCTTGAGGTTGGTACTACCAGTTTTACGCTAAGTGGCCGTACATCACGTGGTGCAACAGTAGAAGTGAATGGTCAACCTGTTGCAGTGCTGCAGGATGGAAGCTTTACCTCTGTGGTGCAGGTTCAGCGTGGAGTTAACGCTATTCAGGTACGCGCACTTAGTACAAACGGAAAAGAAAATATTCAAACTCTGGCCGTCACAGTTAAGTAAGTTTTCGGTCAGATTTTTCATTGCCAAAGCCCGTTTTGCTTAGCTACACTAGCTAAGTAATCTTGAGTAGTAATTCAGTAAAGGAGTCCTATGAGTGCACAAGAATCTGCAGGCCGTAAAGCCGCTCTCGAGATGGCAATTGCCTCTATCGAAAAGCAATTTGGTAAGGGTGCAATTATGACCATGGGCGGGGACTCTTCCCTTGGCTCAGTCGAGGTTATCCCAACCGGCATACTTTCAGTAGACATAGCACTTGGCGGTGGTATCCCACGCGGCCGCGTTATCGAGATTTATGGCCCAGAGTCATCAGGTAAGACTACCCTAGCAACCTACATGATTGGCCAGGTCCAAAAGCGTGGCGGCCTAGCTGCATTTATCGATGCTGAGCACGCCTTTGACCCTGACTACGCCAAGGTGCTTGGTGTAGAACTGCCAGACCTCCTAGTTTCCCAGCCCGATACAGGTGAACAGGCCCTAGAGATTGCCGAGACCCTCGTTCGCTCCAATGCCGTAGACATCGTAGTAATTGACTCTGTGGCTGCTCTTGTACCGCGCGCAGAAATTGAGGGTGAGATGGGCGACGCCATGGTTGGTGTGCAAGCACGTCTGATGTCCCAGGCGTTACGCAAACTAACCGGTGTAATCTCTAAGTCCAAGACCACCGTTATCTTCATTAACCAAATTCGCATGAAGATTGGCGTTATGTTCGGTAATCCAGAGACAACAACTGGTGGTAACGCACTCAAGTTCTACTCTTCTCTCCGTATTGAAATTCGTCGTAAAGAGCAACTTAAGGATGGCGATACCGTCAGCGGCATTACCACCGGCATTAAAGTTGTTAAGAACAAGATTGCTCCTCCGTTCCGTACCGATACCTTCGACCTTATTTACGGTGAGGGAATTTCTCGGGAGGGTGATTTGCTCGACACTGGGGTGAACTTTGAGGTTATTCGCAAGTCAGGAGCCTGGTACTACTGGGGTGATGATAAACTTGGGCAGGGTAAAGAAGGGGCTCGTGAGTACCTAAAGGCCAACCCACAGATCTTTGCCAAAATTGACACAGAAGTAAGGGCCAAAGCCGGCCTAAAAGCTGCGCCAACCGCTGATAACACGACTACGCAAAAGCCGGCTAAAGCTGATAAGGCGAGTAAAAAAGAAGAGTCTGAACCTGCAATAGAAGCCGAAGAAACGCCGGTAGCCTAGCATGGCTCTAAGCGCACTTGCGTACGCGGCTAAGCTGATTCGGTCACGACTACGTAGCGCCTGGGAAATTGACCAAGCGCTACTTCGTCGTGGTGTTGAAGTGCCTGAGCGCTTGCGCACCCTTACTGAGCTAACTGAAATGGGGCTGCTTGACGATAGGCGCTTTGCTAAGGCTTGGGTGACTACGCGTGATAGGCTTTCGCCAAGAGGTGAGCTCCTACTTAGGCGCGAGCTGGTCCAGAAAGGCATTGCAGAGCCATATATTGCTGAAGCGCTAACAACGCGGACTAACCCTACCGATGAACCCATGCCAGCAAAGGAGCTTGATGAAACACATGCCCGTGAACTAGCTGAGCGTAAACGGCGACAGTACGCACACCTGCCAAAAGAGGTGCAGCAGCGTCGTCTGGCGGGCTTTCTGGAACGACGAGGCTTTTCTCCTGAGATAGTCAGACGTATACTATTCTCATGACCGCTCGTGCCGAATGGGTAGCCCGAACTGAGCCACGTGACATAGCGCACTGGGGCTCTTTGCCAGTTATGCTCGGTTCCATTACCCGGGCCGGCGTTCCAATTGCTCCGAGTTTTGTTATCTCCGCTGCAGCTGTGCAGGAAATGCTGCTCGAACCAAAAGTAAAGAGTGCCGCGGAAAAGATTGCGAATGAGCACGATTACAAGAGTCCACAGCACTTTGCTGGGGTAGCGAAAGATCTACAGAAATTAATCGGTAGCCTGAACTTTTCGAGTACTCTGGCAAAAGAGGTTCAATTCTTACTCACGGGTATGCATGAGGTGACCATGCTGGATGCAAAAAAGGGGATGCGCTTACTCGCGCGTTACTGCACCGTAACCGGAACTGAAATAGTCCCTAGTCACACTGCTTCAGTTAGTAATCTACGTGATCTGGAAAAGCTGGTACGTGAGCTGCTCCTACCGCTTTTTGAGCTTAAAGCTTTACACCACCGAATTACCGAGCGCCATGCTCTACTACCTGAGCCTGGCTCAATTCTGATTGAGTTTGCTGAACCAGCCCATGCTAGCGGCAGTGCGCAGTGTTTTGACCCTATCGAGCTCGACGGGAATACAATCTACATTGCTGCACATTTCCACGAATCAGCTGCCCATGGTCACGATGAGCATCAGGATATTTACCGCTTTGACCGTGCCACGCTATTACCGCTCACAGCTACCCAGGGGAGCCATCGCTGGCGTCAAACCCACGAGGGTACTCACCATCCAGCGGCTCGCACTACAGCGCACCACAGCGATGTTCTGAGCGATAGTGAGCGACTTACCCTAGCCCGATTGACCAGCCAAGCGCAGCAAGCTTTAGAGCAACCAACCTCCTTTACCTGGGCACTAGCGCATCGGCAGTTCTTTATTACCGGTGCTTCTGTGATGAGTGAAGAGCAAAGCACTAGCGCAGCACCCAAAAACGCACAGGTACCTCTCGCTATTGGACTCACCGCTAATCTTGGGCTGGTTACAGGTAGGGCAGTTGTGCTGAATGGCAAGCATGATTGGTCACAGCTTCGACGTGGAGACGTTGCCGTGCTTCGTCACCTTGGTGTGGCAGATAAAAAGCACCTCTACGATGTTGCTGGTATTGTTGTTGCAACTGGTCAGCGTGTTGGTCCAGAGTCCAGCATTGCCCAGCAGCTCGGTGTGCCTGCTGTTGTGGGCGCACATGCTGCTACGAGCATGATTACTACTGGTCAGCTGGTCACTCTCGATGCTACACATGGCACTGTCTATGCAGGTACCGTACAGGCGCCTCAGCCGTTCATACCACAAGCACCTGTAACAGGAACACAGGTTTCCCTGTTGCTCTCTGATCCACTTAGCGTTAGCCGTGAACTCCTGACCGAGGTTGATGGTGTTGCACTTATCCGCGGAGAATTTTTACTTGAGCTAGCCGGCACACATCCTGATGACTTGGTTAAAAAAGGTAGATTGCCTGAGTATGAAGCTATTTTGAGCGATGTAGTTGGGCGCATCGCAGAACTGGCTTTTCCCAAGTCAGTGGTATATCAATTCCACGATATACATGGCTCTGGAGTACTCCATGTGCTACGGGCGCCAGATCGTCACGAACCAAACCCTCGTTTAGGTATGCGCGGTACACGTCGCCTACTACATGAATCAGACCTTTTTGTTGCAGAGCTGCGAGTATTGGCCTCTTTACGCGCACGCGGGCTGACTAACCTAGAGGCAATGCTCCCTATGGTTCGTTCGGTTACCGAATATGACGAAGCCTGGCGCGCAATCGAAACCTACTGGCCTAGGCATGAGACCATGCCACCGCTCTGGGTGCGCTGTGAGACTCCTGCGCTCGCCATTGTTGCCGAGGATTTAGCAGCCCGACAGCCGCATGGTGTTTGCTTTGACGTGCCAGCTCTTGCCCAACTAATTACAGGCACCGACGCGGATAACTACCAAATTTCACATTTGCTTGATCAAGCAGACCAAGCGGTGCTGGATGCCCTCTCCTACGCAATTGGCACTCTGAATGCCGCAGCTATACACACCAGTATTTTGGCCGAGGGTGAAGATCTCCGACCAGAGGTTATTGCCACTGCCGTTCGCTCAGGTGTCTCAGAAGTAGCGGTGCACCGTAGCGATATAGCGCCAGTCCGCCGCATGATTGCTAGCATCGAGCAACTACTTGTTGTGGAGCATGCACGTAGCGCTAGTGTGCCTTCTGATTCTCACTAATTTCTGTTGAAACCTGGTGCCAGCCCAGGGTTACGAGCAGGCCTACTACTAAAAATAAAATCTGAATAGGTTGGCTTAGGTCATTTATTGCCAGGTATCCGTAGCTTTTTGTTACAAACTGCAGACACAGAGAGACTGCACTAAAGCAGCCCCCCCAGAATAGCGCAGCGCGTGACATTTTTGTTGTAAGCAGCAGGTACATTGCTTGACCAGCATAGAGTAGCACCCAGCCAATTTGCCCCATGTCATTCCAAGAAAATACCGTAACAAAACTATGGGTAACATAGTACAGAGGCGCAAGTACTCCGTAGGTTGCAGTTGGTAGCAGCGCTGCCTGTAGGAATAGGGGGATAGTCCGCCTATGCAGCTTATGCATCCAGATTAGTGCAAGCAGAAACGGGTAGATTGGACAGATAACAATAAAGGGTATCAGTGCAGCCGGCACAGCTTGGATAGCTTGCCAATCTACCGTTAGCGCCACCAGAGACATGGTTACGTTGAGCACAACCAACACTTGTAATCCACTTATCTGCAGTGTTAGCTGTGGCTTAGGCATGTGTCTGTAGCAATTCAGGAGTGACTGCAAGCGCACTTCCCCTGACCAACTTTTGTTCCAGGATAAGCTTGGCAAGGGCTCCCTCTACTGTATGTTCAATTGCGCGACGCAGTGGGCGAGCGCCATAGGCGGGGTCGTAGCCAAGCTCGGCGATGTAGGCTATTGCTTCGGGTGTAAAGCTGAGGTCAATTTCCTGCTGTTTCATCTTCTGAACCACATCCTGCAGCATCATACCAGTGATTATCTGAATTTCTTCCTTAGATAGGCTGTGAAACGCCACAATGGCGTCAAAGCGGTTTAAGAACTCTGGTTGGTAGACAGTTTCGAGCTTGCGAAGCATGGCTTCATGCTTGGCTGCTTCAGTGCCTTCTCCTTGGGTGATCTGGGCTATGTCGCGCGCAGCAACGTTTGAGGTTGCAATAATGATTACGTTCGTTACAGGGATGGTCCGTCCCGTATTCTCGGTTATGCGACCATCATCTAAAATCTGCAGGAAGAGGTTAAGCACATCAGGGTGTGATTTCTCGAGCTCGTCTAGAAGTACTAGTCTAAAGCCATGGTCACGCAGCGGTTGGGTAAGTGCACCCCCTTCAAGATGGTCGTTACTCGATCCAGGTGGGGCACCAATCAGGCGATAGATGGCAGTCGGGTCTGCATACTCAGACATATCAAGGCGGAGCATGGGGTTGTCTGGACCAAAGTAGAGGTCGCTAACAGCCTTGGCTAACTCTGTTTTGCCCACCCCTGTAGGTCCGACAAACAGAAAGCTGCCGACAGGTCGGCGTGGGTTCTGCAGCCCAGCACGAGCTCTGCGTAAAAATGATGCAACACTTTCTACCGCTTCATTCTGGCCGATTACGCGAGCGTGGAGCTCTTGCTCAAGATTCATTAGTAGTTCAGCTTCGTGTCCACTTGCCTGCAGCACGGGAGCGTTTACTAGGCTCTCCATTGCCTTACCAATATGCTGACGGGTAACTAGTGTATCCCTGCCTGCTAATTTTGCTGCTATCTCCAGCACGTTACGAGCCCCGGATGGCGGAGCTTGTTCTGGTAGGTAGCGTTCAGCCTCTTCTGCAGCAGCAACCAAGGCAGGGTAGCTCACCATGCAACCAATGGTGTTCTCAAGTGAAGGCACAATTGATTCGAGCGCAAGCACAGTTTCTGGCTGCGTGAGCTGGTGTAACTCGATCTTTCGTAGCTCCTGAGTGAGTGAGCTGTTCTGCTCGACGTAGCGGTGGTACTCAGCCGTTGTTGCGAGCGTAATTACTTGTATCTCATGCTGACGTAGGGCATTTGCAAGTACTTGAGAGCCATCAAGTGCTGCTCCAGCACTACCTGCTAGCACGGCAACTTTGGGTAGTACGAGCACTACATTACCGGCCTGCGATGCTTCATCAACAGCGGCGAGCACTGCTTGCTCCGACTGTTCTGATGAGCTGAGTAGGCGAGTGACATCTAGCTCGAGTAGGCGGGTGTCATGCAGACTAGCAGGTACATTCCCTTCAAGAATCCTGCTCGCAAGGGCAAGGAGAATAGACTCGGTGTCTGCTCCCTCCGGCGCTACAATCAGCACGTTGCGCTGTGCGCCTCCAGCTAGGGTTGTTAGCGCCTCAGTTACTTCAGCACTGTAGGGTGAGTTAAACACAACATGACCGTAGGCCGCCCACTGCGTGAGATCGCGCGAGTAGCTATTCAGGTAGGGGGTGGGCTTAGCGGTCCAGGCACGGTTCATCTGACCATGATCCTGATAGGTGCCATCCTTACTGCCTTGGGTGAGCAGCGCTACCTCCGACTCAGCGGTGCTAATCCAGCTACAAACCGCCTGAGCTTCATCGGTATGTACCCGTGCCTCACCTAGAATACGGCTAGCCGGTGCACAGGTACTCCTAGGATCGAGGAAACAAAGGAAGAGGTTTGCAGGTGTAATCTGGTAAAAGTTTTTTTCTAGGCAGATGGCGGCAGCTAACGTGAGCTGCTGTTGTAGTGCTGGGCTTGGGGGTAATGCTTGGCGGTGGCCATCTCCCTTGCTGTTGCCAAGTGCGGTAAACACTGTCTGCTGTAGGCTTGTTACGTCTATTTCAAGGCGGAGGAAGATCTCACCAACCAAATCATTCTTTAACAGAGCGGCAAACAAATGGATGGGCTCCACGCTGGTGCTTCCCAGGGCGCTGGCCAGTGTGGCTGCTTCGGAAATTACCGTGTGAACAGCTTCGTCAGCGTATTCAGAAAGATCGATAGTATTCTCTCTGCTCTGGCTAATCTGCCGTAGCTTTTTTGTATGTGGGGTGCGTGCGTAGAGTAGGGAGGCGCAGAGTAGTAGAGCCAGACCAGAGAGCGCAAAGCCAAGCAAGAAAAGATTACCTTTCTGCCAGAACAGCAGGTGGAGGTTTGGCCAGGCACTGTAGACAAGCCCTAGTGCACACCCCACTAACAGAATCTCGCAAAGTCTGGTCAGAGCAAGTAAAGAATACCGTTCGCCTCGGCTGGCATGATGGTGCTTCAGAATAATCTGCGTAGGCAGCTGCCAACGGAGGGTCTTTTCACGCTGACTAACCGTGAGCATGTCCTGGGAGAGGGTAGGTACTTCGGCCATGCTACTCTCCTAGAAAATTAGTTACCTCGGTTGTTTCGCGCAGATCTTTTGGGTTTGTAGTACCAAACAAGTACCCAGCCAGGCTTGCAGCAATCAGTATAGGAAGAAGCGCCCAGATAAGTGCGGACAGAGTGTAGAGCAGGCCTAAGACTAGGTAGAGCAAACCAGCTAGCAAAGCACGACCTAATCGAAAAAATATGCCAAGTACCCGGCCACCAAAGGTGTAGTCCTGGAACAGTGGTTCAGTGATATGTTTAAACGTTTCACGTACGGCAAACAGTGCTTCTAACCGATGAATGAGAAGTCGATAGTTCTGCAGAATAGTGGTAAGACCGTTAGCGTACCAAGCAAAGAGGTGCCCCATAGCACTAGTATCGCATGCAGAGCCACCGAGAGGCCAGCTTGTTCTTGAAGTAATACAGGCAAACTGCTACTATAGGCAGGCAAATTACGCATCAGATTTTTCATGTTGCTGTAATTGCTTGGTAGAGATAACCTGATTCTCAGATGTTCCCCTGTAGCTCAGTGGTAGAGCGCCTCGCTGTTAACGAGGATGTCGCTGGTTCGAGCCCAGCCGGGGGAGCCAAAGAAAAAGAACCGCCTAGCGCGGTTCTTTTTCTTTGTTTTCACACAGCGCTACTGTGGCAGATTTGCTACGCTAGAGATATATTTCTAGAACTCGATTATGAAAGTAGCAGTTGGCTCAAAGAATCCGGTAAAGATAGAGGCCACGAGGCTAGCCTTCGAGGCGCTATGGCCAGATCAGCAATGGGATATCGTAGGCACAGAAGTTAGCTCAGGTGTTCCTGATCAGCCAATGAGCGATGAACAGAGTATTACCGGTGCAACAAATAGGGCTCAGAAGGCACTTGAAGCCGTACAGGCTGATTTCGGTGTTGGCCTTGAGGGTGGCCTGCAGCATACCGGGGGACAGTGGCTTGATTGTGGCTGGGTAGTAGCGGTGAATAAGCAAGGCGATACAGGGGTCGGCTCTACGGCAAAAGTTATCGTGCCTCCAGTCATGATGAAGCTAATCGAGAGCGGCATGGAGCTCGGGGATGCTTGTGACGCCGTTTTCGCGGGAGAAAACACTAAGCAGGCACAAGGCCATTTTGGTCTCATGACCAAAAACGTGATAACCCGGACCAGTGGATACAAAGATGGTGTAGTTATGGCACTTGTCAGGTTTGTGCATCCAAAGCTATTTGAAGACAGCTCAAAGGCATAAGATTTTTTGTGGCCGCCGTCGCATGCATGATCAGTGTATAGCGCTAGCTAATTCTGCTAATCTTGATCCGGTGAGGCTATGGAACTAAACAATCAAGAAGAAATGAGATCCATGGTTGCAGCGTTCTTGGAGAACGCAGGTGACCATGCACACATCGTCCTTTTCCCTAACTGCACGAGGGAGTTTCGCAGTTACGTCTGCCACACAAGATACAAAGCCCTGCGGGATCGACTACAACAGTGGCAGGCATTGCCCGATGATCAGCAAGAGGTCCACGTCATTCAGGGGTGGGCTGAGCTGGCCGCTACAGGTCCTGATAGCAGCGCGATACGGCAACTGCCACTTGCTGAAATTGCCTGGCTAGCAGCACAGGTACAGTGGGTAACGAGTCAGTGGAAGACAACTTTTGTCGATGCTGACGGTACGCGGGCAGCACACTGGTCTGTGACCTATACGAGGCAGCATGAAGTTCTGCCGCTTGAAGAAGATGGTGAAATTACTCCAGAAGCCCACCTCTCTTCGGTGCGCGACCTGTATCTTCACTTTGTTGGTCTGACTAAAGAAGAAAAGGACCAAATTGAGGAAGAGATACAGCAGCAGATGGCTGAAGGGCAAGAACAAGAATAAGAGAGCTCCGCTCTAAATTACGACTAATCATAGGTCGCTCCGCACATCTGCAGAGCGACCCCTTCTTATTCTCCGCTCAAAATTTCTCCTAACCCCTAGCAACAAGCTTTACAGAAAAGGCTGGTGGCTACTGATTCCTTGAAAAAATCTGATGCTATAATTGGTTTAACTTATCCATAACAAAAGTATATGGGATGGATTCTCCTCATTATCGTTGGTGCAATTATCGGCTGGCTTGCAAGCTTACTCATGAAGACTAATGAGCAGCAAGGAGCAGTGGCGAATATTTTAATTGGTGTAGTTGGCTCAGTACTTGGTCGCTGGCTATTCTTTGATGTACTCGGGTTTGGTTCAGCAGGTGATGCAGGTGAGTTCTCAGTAATCGGCATCTTTTGGGGTGTGGCGGGCGCCGCAGTGCTCATTTTGATTCTCAAAGCACTAAGAGTACTGAAGTAGTCCGATAAACTAACGCCGGTGTATACTAGTGGTACTATGTCCCTGATATCGTTCCTTTCGGGGGAAGCCACACAGAAACAGGTTGTAGAGCAGGCTCTACAACGCGAGAAGCAGCTTGTTATCGAGCGGCAGTCTTTAGAGGAGGAGCGACAGCAAAAAATGATGCGCCAGGTTGAACTCTGGAGCATTATGGAGCTTTCCTATGAGTTAGAGGAGGAGTACCACAACGTTACGGCGCATATTGCCGAGCTGGTTAAGCATATTGCGGCTATCGACGAGTACGTAGCTAGGTTGCGTAGCGCTCGAATGGAGTGCCGCGACAAAGAGGCCTGCGAACATATTAAGGCCATGCTACGCATTGCTGATCCCTGGGCAGAAAAGCAAAAAACTGGAAAGAAAGACGCTTTGCCAGCTGTATTACCAACACAATCAGTCAAAACTGTATAGTTTACAATACTACCAATAGACAATAATAAATATTGCTTTATCATATTGACAAATTAGTCATTCTATGGTATACACAACCTGTCTTTCGCAAGAAGGGCGCCTTCCGGCAAGCGGGTCTAACCCAAAGCCGTAAAACGAGCACGTAATTGGAGAGGCCGACGCAAGTCGATCTCTGACTCGGAAGGATTAACAACCCCTTGGTTGTAGTTTGTCGCTCGGTCCTCGTGACCAGTGTACGGCTCACTCAAGGCCACCGCTGCAGCTATGCTGCAAAAAGTATCCTTCGGGGTACTGGCGGGTGGGTCTACAGTGGAGCGCAGTACGCTCGGGATGTTGCCAGGTGACGGGGAACCGTCACAAACGCAACATTACGCCGAGCACAGCTTGGGTACGCACTGCTACGGTGCATATCCAGCCACCTCTCTGCAAAGAGAGGCGCATCGCAAGAGCATAGAGGAACCTTGGTGAGATCTCTCATCTGGGATGCCTAAGCGAGCTACGGCCTCAGCGGTTTAAACGCAGAGGAGACATTCAGTCTGAACCACACCGAGTAATTGGTACCCAGTTCTCTGAATGAAATAGTATTCACTAGTTCTCCCAAAGCGTTTTCACGACCGCTGCAAGGGCTCTAGAGTGTTCAATCGGCCTTCCTTCGACGGTTCGCCAAGCGAGCACTAGAGTGCGTTCTTACCAAAGTACCTACGATGCAGATTAGAGTCTTCCTTGACTCGATCTGTACTCGTCGTTGCAGCGGTGGGCTCCTCACCAGTTTGCAGAGCGTCACATCCAATCGGATTGTGGCGCTCTTGCTGTTTACTGGGGGCTAGTTATGATGGCAGGTATGAGGAGCTGGATAAGAATTTTTTTGCGGGCCGGTGTAATTGTTGCTGTACTTTCTATTATTTTCGTGGCAATTTTTGATACCGCACGCGATGCGTTACCGAAAATTGACATGGCAGTTCAGGGCTCCCAGCGCGAACTTGCCCAGGTTGGACTTGATCAATACCTAGTAGTTGCCGTAGCTGACGGAGACACAATCACAGTAAGTAGAGATGGTTCGGAATACAAGGTACGGCTCATTGGAGTCGACACTCCTGAGTCGGTCGATCCGCGCAAGCCAGTGCAATGTTTTGCGCAGCAATCTAGTGACTATACCAAGCAACTTCTACTGGATACTGTTGTGACCCTGGTTCCGGACGAGAGTCAGAGCAATACTGACAAGTATGATCGGCTACTCAGGTATGTCCTGCTACCAAATGGCGAGTTAGCAAACCAGCAAATAATTAGAGATGGATACGGATATGAGTATACTTACCGTACCGCCTACCAGTACCAGAGAGCGTTTAAAGAAGCGCAAGCAGAAGCCCGCGCTGAGAAGCGCGGGCTGTGGTCTGACAATACTTGCAATGGCAGCCGTTAGCTACCAGATACGGTAGGTTACAGTAACACTTGTGCGAACTTCTTGTGTGCCAATTTGGAAGCTTGGGGCGGAGGCCGGATCAACCGTCAAGGTGGATCCAGGAGCAATCTCCTTGGACGAGCCCGTAGTATCCATCATTGGATAGCCAACGCCGCCCATTGGGTAGGGATACGCCATGCCAGCATCACTAATGTTTGTTACTTTCCCAAGGCGGCTACCCATAGCCTTTGCGGTCTGTTCAGCTTTCTTGCGTGAGTTTTCGATGGCTTTGGTGCGCGCATCAAGCTCAAGGGTAAGCCTGGTCTCGTTTGTAAATCCGGGTAGGGGCGTGACTGTACTAGTAGCACCGCTTGATGCCAGGTAGTCACCCACCTTACGGGCAAGATCAGCATTCGTAACTGTGGCAGTAATACTGTAGTTTGCGGTGTAGGCTGTTGCAGTAGTCTGGCCATAGGCAGGCCAGCTAGATACATTAGTTTGAATCTTGGCAGTTTCTACACCAAGTTCCTTGAGCTTGCTTACCACGGCATTACCAGACTCAGAAGCAGATTTTATAGCTGATTCCGACGTCTCAGCTGTTTTTTGGTAGGAAGGCATAAACTGGTAGTAATCAGGAGTCTTTTCGATGATTCCTTCTCCGGTAACTACAATTGTTTTAAATAGCCCCATGTTCTGCCAAGGCTGACCATATACAACGCTACCGATAAGTAGCAGGCCGAGGACGCCGCTAACAATACGCCAATCGAAGGAGATGTTTGTTTTCATGCCATGAGTATACACCCCATTTGTCCTTACTGTGCAAGTTTTTAGCAAAACAAAAGGGGCAGTAGATACTACTGCCCCAGCTGATTTTCGCTACACAGCGTTACACCAGAACATTCCACCAGGCAAAGTTGTTCATGTCTTGGCGGTGAGCCAAGCTGGTTGAACTGCCCTTAACCGTAATAGAACCAACGTCGCCCGTCTCGTAAAAGGGGGCACCGTAAAGTCGGGCAACCGCCAGAACGTCAGGGGCGCTCGGTAACTGCATGACGCTGTCCTCCCAGCGATATGGGAGACAATTGTTGTTGGTTTCTGCCAGGCATGCCGCCAAAAGACTGGTGGTTGCTCTGCAGCTCATATCATCTACCATCCCAGCATCGGGCTGATAGTAGGGTGAATAACGATCCAGCCCAGAGTTTTCAGGATTGAGTAGAGCGCGAATATCGCACTGGTGCATACCAGTACCAACCACGCCCTGCACAATAGTTGCCTGATCCCAGCTATTTCTGCCAGGGGCATTCCTGTAGCCGAATACTGCATCGCCACTCAGTGCTTCCACCCGGAAGCAGAGCTGAAAGAACCGAGCGTGCTGAGCTGGGCTGGCAATAATCTGAGCGGCTATTGGGGCTTCACCATCTCTGCGTTTAAGCGTCTGGAAATCAGCTCCAGCAATCAATGTGGCATCAAGCTCGAGCGCTCCCTTCTGTGTAGC
>JAYRWT010000028.1:0-4925 GCA_041917855.1 Patescibacteria group bacterium
AGTACCTCCTCAATTACCGTTGGCACCGGTCGCTCTGTGTCACCATTTGCGCCAGATTGGTGCCAGCTGCGCAGGGCGTGCATCATGGTAAAAAATTGCTGCACCTTAGCTGGCTGTCCCTCTAAGCCTGCAAGCCCTGTTATTGCGCTCGCTACATCTACTTCACGCAGTTGTAGAACAGTTTTGGGGCCTATCCCCCTGGCCGGCACGTTAATGACCCGCTCCAAACTCACCCAGTCGCTTGGGTTAAGCAGCAGACGCAGGTAAGCAAGAGCATCCTTGATTTCTTTACGGTCGTAGAACTTTACCCCCCCAATGATCTTGTATGGAATACTGGCACGGATCAGAGTTTCTTCTAGCTGACGCGATTGTGCATTAGTACGGTACAGTACAACACAATCTGATAGTGAGCGCACACCGGTAAAGTCGCCGCTACGCACTAGGCCCTTTACCTCTCTAACTATGAACTCCCCTTCATCTTTCTCATTCAGGCACTCAACGATTGTTACCGGCGTACCAACTGCGCCATCAGTCCACAAGCGTTTGTCACTTCGCTCTTCATTACGAGTGATGACAGCCTGAGCGGCATCGAGGATTGTTTGGGTACTGCGGTAGTTTTGCTCCAACTTAATAATCGTAGCTTCTGGGTAGTCCTTGTGAAAATCCAAAATGTTCCTAAAGTCTGCCCCCCGCCACGAGTACACCGACTGCCAGTCATCCCCAATCACAAAGACATTCTTGTGCTGCAAGCCAAGCAGCTTAATAAATCGATACTGTGCCTTGTTAGTGTCTTGATACTCATCCACCATGATGTACCTAAAACGTTCCTGGTATCTGGCTAGCACCTCAGGGTGCGTTTCAAAGAGTTCAAGGGTTTTAATCAGGATGTCGTCAAAATCAAGCGCGTTTGCCTTCTTCAACAACTCGTTGTAGCGCTTGTAAACCTGCACAACCACGGCCTGGAATGCCCCAACTGCAAACTGTTTGTACTCATCAACAGTAACGAGCTCATTCTTTGCACTACTGATCTGTGAGTGCACAGCGCGTGGATTAAACTGCTTTTGATCCAGGTGTAGATCCTCCATGGCCCGCTTGGTAGCAGAGATCATATCTGATTCATCGTAGATCACAAAGCTGCTGGTAAAACCCAGGCTAGAGTTACTTAGCTCCCGACGAAGAATCCGAGTACAAATTGAGTGAAAGGTGCCTAGCCAGGGCAAGCTAAACGATTCAGGTGGCTGACCCAAAAGTCGCGCGATACGTGAACGCATTTCTCCCGCTGCCTTGTTAGTAAACGTCACACAGAGCACGCTGAGTGGGCTTACCTGCTTCTCACGTAGCAGGTAAGCAAACCGATGGGTAAGGGCCTTTGTTTTACCGCTACCCGCTCCGGCAAGAATTAAAACTGGACCCTCGGTAGTTTCGACGGCTAGTTGCTGTTCGGGATTGAGTCCTTCTAGGAGCTGGCTGGGCTGCATTTACAAATCTGATTCGTCTTCCAATTCCAGCTGCTGCCCATTAGCTGGTTGGTATGGTTTTTCGTCGAAGTTAGCACGGTCAATGGCTCGTGCAATATAAAAACAGGTAAAGAATACCACTACGGAAAGTAGCACCCAAAGTGCCCATTCTAGAGCAATGCGCTGTGGCTGCGTGAGCCTGGTAGTTACCTGCTTTACTTGGTGTGCTAGGCGCATAGAAGGGCCGATTACTCCGGTAAGTACCGCTTAATGCTACTGCGTTCTCGATGCAAAATCCATGCCATTACAAAGCTGATTAACGCACCACCAATTACATCTGAAGCATAGTGCACGCCTATACCTACCCTACCAATTGCCACCAGGGTTGCGCCAGCAAGTAGCCAGGCGCCCAGCTTACGGTTACCTGAAAACCAAATACTCCAGGCAATCGCAAAGGCCACCAAGGCGTGTCCGGAGGGAAAACTAACAGGATCTACCTGGGCTGGCAGTGGAATAATGTCTAGATGACTCACAAACGGCCGTGGACGCGACCAAATAAAACCAACCGCTGCCTTCACCGCTAAGGCAGCCAGCACCGTAAAGCCGGCCATAATAACGGCTTTTTGGTGGCGGTGCTGCCAGTTGGTTGCCTCTGGTTTACGCCAGAGAAAGAAAAGTGGCAGGACCATAAAAATAATCAGGTGTTGAGCACAGAAGAAAAAGACCAAAGCCAACCAAATATGCTCCTTGCCCAAACCGAGCAAACTACGCACCACAGAAGCATCTAGGGTACGGATAGGATCAAGAAGGGGCGCGAGCAGTTCATGCATAGGGTAGCGGATTGCAATAAGTGTATCATGGAAGCATGTTGCTATCCCAGGCGCGTGCCGATTTTCTGGAATACCTTACTGTCGAGCGTAACCGCTCCCCCAAAACCATAGTGGTGTACACGCACTACCTTGATAGGTTTGCCACCTGGCTGCGCAAAGATATGCCAGTAGCGGACATTACCGCGCCAATGGTTCGCAAATACCGTGTCTACCTGAGCCAGTTTTTAGATGAACGTGGCGAGCTTCTCGATGTAAAAACCCAGAGTTACCATGTAATTGCCCTCCGCTCCTTCCTGAAATACTGCATCAAACAGGGTATTCCTTGCCTGGCTCCTGACCAGATTGAATTACCAAAGGTTGACCCGCACGAGATCTCATTTTTGACCGATGAAGAGCTAGAGAAGTTGCTGGAAACCCCAGATGTTACGACTATGGGCGGCCTACGCGACAGAGCCATTATGGAACTGTTTTTCTCAACAGGGTTACGCGTAAGTGAGCTAGCCGCTCTCAACCAAAAGCAGCTCAATACAACTACCGGAGAAATGCGGGTAGTTGGCAAGGGCCGTAAGGAGCGCATTGTCTTTATTTCTGAGCGCGCACGTGGCTGGATGGAACAGTACCTAAACAAGCGCTTAGACGACCTGGACGCTGCCTTTGCAGGCTACCGCGGTAAGGGTGCCAACAACCACCCTTCAGCAAAAGTACAGGTTAATGCTACCCGCCTGACCCCAAGGTCAATTGAAAGAATCATCGAAAAGCATGCGCTGAGTGCAGGGTTGGTTAAAAAGATCACACCACACTCCTTGCGTCACTCTTTTGCTACAGACTTGCTCTTGAATGGGGCAGACATACGATCAGTCCAGAGCCTACTCGGTCACGCCTCTATCACTACTACCCAGATTTACACCCACATCACCAACCAGCAGCTGCGTGAAGTGCACCAAAAGTTTCACGGTAAAAAGCTAGAAGTAGATAATGCGACGGCTGAGATTCCGGGTACGTCTGAATCAATTGATCTACTTGCCCCAGTAGAAATCGAGGCATAGCGTAAGCCCCTCCCCGCACAAGGCTGGGAGGGGCTACGGTACTAGCGTCGCGCGGCGATTGCCACGTGACAAGAAAAGGCGAATTCCCATGGATGCTTCCATAGGATATGGCGGCGTTTGCTCGGGACCAGCGAGGCGGTTGCCCCCTCAACCAAGAGTCCGGGAAAGTGAAGGTTGGGCGTCATATACGACGACACATGCTTCACCACGGGGTCTCCCCCTGCGATCATCAGCTGGACCAGCTCAAAGGGACTGAGAGCGGCCATCTTGGCAGCACGCAGCTCTTGAGCCATATCATTCACTGTGTTCGAGTACACACAACGATCCCGCCGTGTATTCGAACGCCAGTTCAGGCTGAGCGCAAGATCCAGGTAGTGAACTGCCGAGTTATCAGGTTCCGCCGAAGCAGTCTGTAACCAGGTATTCCATAACCTAACCATACTCTTATCAAATCTTATCTCTGGGGCGTTCGTGTAGAACCCGTTCAGATATTCAGATCTGTTGGCCACGTAGCTGTAAAGCTCAGTCAGCCACTCTAGGTGCGATCGTCCCGAGTCCAGCGCCAAAAGCGCAGGGGCCGGTACTAGGCTTGCTCGCTGTTCACGCATTACAACCAGTTTAGTAGTGCAAGTAGAATCTTCCGATTCTCCAAGAATCAGTACTTGATAGGTTGGATGAATAGTAGAACGCAACTTTTTCAGCTTAAGCGGTGTAACCCGCCTGCTGAGCTGCCTACCCAGAATCTCCTGGAGTGCAAGGTGAATCCGATCACGCTGCACACAGGTCTTGGGCAATCTTGCCGAAAAAAATCGATGCCCGCATGCGGGAACCGGTTCTTGCATTGATGCGCGTTTGACCATGATGGTCAGCGTGCGTTTGACGTCCTTGTCGATTGTCATAAGTGCCTCCATGCTTCCTGCACAGAGCATTTTGAGCTTATGCTCTACCCTGCTCTTTGCAGGCAAGACGCTGCAATTGTACATGCAAATCAGGCACAGTCAATAAACGATTGAAGGACGACTCCCAAATAGGGAATCGTCCTTCTTAATTGCTCAACCGCCTTCTTGGGTCTGCAGCTCATTGCGCTTCAAGCCATTGATGTTGATATTGGAGTTGTCGGTTGACTTGGTTTTGCCACCTCCCGAAGGAGATATTTTACCCCCAACAAACCAGATAATCGCTGTGACTATACACGCTGCTACTATGAAGCCCAGAAGGCCTAACCACTCGAGAGCGGCTTGCCTATCAATAGGGTTGTTCTGTTGACCCTTACCTGACATGGACCCCATCCTTTCGGATAAAGTCTCCACGACGAAAATGATGCAATGGGATTGACATTCATTCCCTCCTACCAGCAATGTAGCATAAAAATCATCTGGTGCAATCAGATAACACAAAAACCCGCAGTGCGGGTTTAGGGAGTAAACAGGATCCTCTTATCGAGCAATCTGTTTAACAAAGGGCACCGGATTGTTGATGTTGTCGAAACGGCGAGCGATGCGTGCCTTAATACTGGCAATGCGACGCTCATTGTCGCGACTCTGCTTGGCAACCTCGCGTACATCGGTGCTGCGTGCAGCCTGACGGGTTAA
>JAYRWT010000029.1:0-2500 GCA_041917855.1 Patescibacteria group bacterium
GTAAAACCAGAAACACCACAGAACTATGACCGTCCAATTCCTTATATTTACAACAGTCAAAAAATTGAGGCTAAACGATGAAAAAAATCATTAGTGCATTTCTTGTAATTTTTCTTTATACATCATTAGACATCAACCCCTATGCAGTCAGACCATCTTCAACCGCTGTTGTGCCTGATAGTGCAACAGCCCAACAAATTGGTCAAATTTTGTTACTTCGGAAATTTGGTATGCGTGAAACACAGTATTTTCCTCTCATCATAACAGAAAGTAAAGATAAAAAAGTCTGGGAGCTTGAAGGGAAAATACCCATAAAAAAGGGCTATGGTTATATGGGGGGTGTACCTTATATTCATATTCGCAAAAGTGATTGTTGTGTGCTGAAAATTATGCATGGCAAATAGTTTTCACAACAAAATGTATATTGGCAAGGATATTTCGACTAAGCTCAACAACCGTACAGCGAAAGTGAACTCGGTGACTTCGGAGTTCGCAACTATGAATCGGAAACAGGCAGATTTCTAATCGTTGATTGGACTGTATAGTTTAATAAACGCCAAAAGCCGTACATGATATATGTACGGCTTTTGGAAGAAAAACCCGGCAGCGACTTACTCTCCCACTCCCCGACGGGAGCAGTACCATCAGCTCAGCAGGTCTTAACTACTCTGTTCGGAATGGGAAGAGGTGTGACCCCTGCGATATAGCCACCAAGTATAGAATATGGTAATATTGATAATTATTCATTGTTGTCATCGAACAATAGACAAGGCAATTATATTACCGAGTCATGAAGATGCGGGCTCAAACTGAGCCACGACACCTGTAGAGGACTTACTTTATGGTAAGCCGACGGACTATTAGTACGACTTGGCTTCACACATTACTGTGCTTCCACCTATCGCCTATCAACCGGGTCATCTCCCCGGGTCCTTAAGAGATACCTCATCTTGGGGTAGGTTTCGTGCTTGAGATGCTTTCAGCACTTATCCTTTCCGGACATGGCTACTCAGCCGTGCCACTGGCGTGACAACTGATACACCGTCGGTCCGGTCATTCCGGTCCTCTCGTACTAAGAACGAGTCCCCTCAAGTATCTTGCGCCCGCATAGGATAGGGACCGAACTGTCTCACGACGTTCTGAACCCAGCTCGCGTACCGCTTTAATTGGCGAACAGCCAAACCCTTGGGACCTTCTCCAGCCCCAGGATGCGATGAGCCGACATCGAGGTGCCAAACCTTGCCGTCGATGTGAACTCTTGGGCAAGATCAGCCTGTTATCCCTAGCGTACCTTTTATCCTTTGAGCGACGGCCTTTCCATTCAGAGCCGCCGGATCACTAAAGCCGACTTTCGTCCCTGCTCGAGATGTCTCTCTTGCAGTCAAGCTCCCTTATGCTTTTGCACTCTACGCACGATTACCAACCGTGCTGAGGGAACCTTGGCAAGCCTCCGTTACATTTTAGGAGGCGACCGCCCCAGTCAAACTACCCGCCTAGCACTGTCCCCGCGGATCCACTCCGCCGGGTTAGAATCCGATTACATGAAGGGTGGTATTTCACCGTTGGCTCCCCGATACCCGAAAGTACCGGATCGCAGCCTCCCACCTATCCTACGCATCATGCAACCAAACCCAATACTAAGTTATAGTAAAGGTGCATAGGGTCTTTCCGTCCATATGCGGGTAACCGGCGTCTTCACCGGTACCACAATTTCGCCGAGCCCGTGGTTGAGACAGTGCCCAAATCGTTACACCATTCGTGCAGGTCGGAACTTACCCGACAAGGAATTTCGCTACCTTAGGACCGTTATAGTTACGGCCGCCGTTTACCGGGGCTTCGATTCAAAGCGTTGGATTGCTCCTAACCTCTCCTCTTAACCTTCCGGCACCGGGCAGGTGTCACTCCCTATACGTCCACTTTACGTGTTAGCAGAGAGATGTGTTTTTGCTAAACAGTCGCTTGGGCCGTTTCTCTGCGACCATCCGAAGATGGCACCCCTTCTCCCGAAGTTACGGGGTTAATTTGCCGAGTTCCTTAACCACGGCTCACTCGCGCGCCTTAGTATACTCTACCCATCTACCTGTGTCGGTTTGCGGTACGGTCACCGAAGAAATACACACAGCTTTTCTCGGCAGTATGCTTGATTCCATAGTATAGCCATTAACTCTATGGAACTACGCTCCTGCGTCCCTGTGTTTAACTCTTTTGGTGGGGCAGGAATATTTTTATGTGCCTGCTTCCCATCAACTACGCCTTTCGGCCTCGCCTTAGGGGCCGCCTAACCCTGAGTCGACGAACGGAGCTCAGGAAACCTTAGACTTTCGGCGCGGAAGATTCTCACTTCCGTTCTCGCTACTAATGCCAACATTTGCTCTTCCATGCGCTCCACCATGCCTCACAGCACAGCTTCTCCGCCCATGGAATGCTCCCCTACCACTTATTGCTAAGTCCGCGATTTCGGTGGTATGCTTGAAGTCCCGAGTATTATCGGCGCACAGTC
>JAYRWT010000030.1:0-1203 GCA_041917855.1 Patescibacteria group bacterium
GTAGATTCATGAGGTAACTCTGGGAGTGACTAAACAACCTGGAGTAGTCGATTACCCCGAGGGGTAATCGAGTCTCCTTTTAGAAAGGAAACCACCTCATGAACGTACAAGAGAAACTTATCAAAAATAAACTAGGACTGATAGGGCTAGCTTCAGAGCTGTCCAATGCCAGTAAAGCATGCAAAGTGATGGGAGTATCGCGAGATACGTTTTATCGCTGGAAAGAGCTCTATGAGACAGGGGGCGAGGAAGCGCTTCGGGAGTTGAGCCGTCGTAAACCGAATATAAAAAACCGGATACCAGAGCATATCGAGGCAGTAATTGTGCAGTATGCGATAGAGTACCCAACTCATGGACAGCTTCGGTGCTCAAATGAGCTTCGAAAGCAGGATATTCAGATATCTCCTCAAGGGGTTAGAGGTATATGGGTACGCCACAATCTGCATGTCAAAAAGCTCAGGCTTAAAGCGCTTGAAGCCAAAGCGGCAGCTGAAGGGCTCGTACTGACCGAAGCGCAGGTGGTAGCTCTTGAAAAATCCAGAGACGAGGCTGTTTCGTGCGGAGAAATCGAAACATTCCACCCTGGATTTTTAGGCTCTCAAGATACCTTCTACGTGGGGAATCTCAAAGGAGTTGGGAGGATCTATCAGCAGACTTTTGTTGATACCTATAGCCGTGTAGCTGTATGCAAACTCTACACAATTAAAAGTGCTCTTGCTGCTGCAGAACTTCTTAACGATCGAGTACTTCCCCTGTATGAAGAGTACGGCATTAGTCTCCAGCGAATTCTTACCGATAGAGGTACAGAATACTGCGGAACACCTGAAACTCATGAGTTTCAACTCTTCTTGGCGATTAACGATATAGATCACACAAGAACCAAAGCGTACTCTCCGCAAACAAACGGCATCTGTGAACGCTTCCATAAAACCATACTGGAAGAATTCTATCAGATTGCTTTTAGAAAAAAGATCTACCGCACGTTAGATGAACTTCAGTGTGACCTTGATGCTTGGCTCAAGACTTACAATGAAGATAGAACACATCAAGGAAAGCACTGTAATGGACGTACTCCTTTACAAACTTTCAAAGATGGATTATCTATCGCGGAAGAAATGATGATTGACCAAAATCCTTTGGCTCTCATCTGACAGACAACTCTCAGTGATACCTCAACTGTCAGATCAGATTCCGTCTAGTACA
>JAYRWT010000031.1:0-1850 GCA_041917855.1 Patescibacteria group bacterium
AGGTGCACGACTGGCAGATCCTGAGTAAGGCACTTTGTCCGCTACCAGATGCCTGGCGTGGTTTGCAAGATCCAGAGGCTAAGCAGCGTCAGCGCTATCTAGATCTACTGGTGAACGACGGGGTGCGTGAACGGTTTACCAAGCGCAGTAAGCTGGTAAGTGCCTTCCGTCGCTTTATGGAAGAGCACGACTTTATGGAGGTAGAAACCGCCATGCTTGAGCATATACCAGGTGGTGCCGATGCTGAGCCATTTGTGACCCATCACAACGCGCTTGATACAGATTTTTACCTGCGCATTTCACTCGAACTACAGTTAAAGCGCCTGATCACTGGAGGCTTTGATCGAGTATTCGAAATTGGCCGTGTATTTCGAAACGAGGGCATGAGTCCTCAGCACCTGCAAGAGTTCACAATGTTCGAGTTCTACTGGGCGTATGCCGCCTACGAGCAGGGCATGAGTTTTGTACAGCAGATGTACCAGTCGGCTATTCAAGAAGTATTCGGCACGCTCCAAATTGAGCGGGGTGATACGGTACTTAATTTCGCCGATGAGTGGCCACGGGTTTCGTACGTAGATACTGTCCAGCAGTATGCGGGGGTTAACGTGATCGAGGCTAGCGATGATGAACTGATCGAGCACTGTCTTCGTCACGGGTTGCGCACAGGTGGTGGTGATCAGGGTATGGCTAGCGCCGATGAGTTACGCAAGCTCGGCCGCGGTCGTCTGATTGACCTCTTGTATAAAAAGACCACACGTCCGCATTTAATCCAGCCGCAGTTCCTGACTGATTTCCCACTAGAGTTTTCTCCACTAGCTAAAAGGAAGGTAAGCGATCCACGCCTAACCGAGAGGTTTGTGGTAGTAATTGACGGCGCAGAGGTTGGCAATGCCTTTAGTGAGCTGAATGACCCAATTGATCAGCGAGAGCGCTTTGAAGAGCAGGAGAAGTTGCGTCTGGCAGGTGATCCAGAGGCCCAGCGCATGGATGAAGACTTCCTACGCGCCATGGAGCACGGCATGCCACCAATGACCGGTTTTGGGGTGAGCATTGATCGCCTCATGTTGGTACTGGCCAATGTAGATTCAGTGCGTGAGACGGTTCTGTTCCCCACTATGCGACCCGAGCGTCACGAGGAGGCTGGTGAGTAAGGAATGGGAACTGCTCAGCCAAACACCTGCCTACGAAGGGTTTCGTAGGGTTTGGCGTGAAATTTGGAAGTTGCCCAATGGTCACGATCACGCTTTTGATATTCTACGCAGTGGTGATATTGTGCTGAGTCTGGCCCTCAATACAGAGGGTAGGGTAATTGTGGTAAAGCAGTTTCGGCCAGGTCCACGTAGATTTTTACTCGATATGCCGGGGGGCTTTGTAGATGAGGGAGAAGATCCAATGCAGGCGGCAACTCGAGAGTTGCTAGAAGAAACTGGCTACGCCCCAGATAAATCGTACTATCTTGGATCAACTGTTGCTGGGGCCTACTCAAATTACCATCGTCATGCGGTGCTCTTTACGGGCTGTACAAAGAAGGCAGAGCCGGAGCCAGAAGAGTCGGAGTCAATTGAAGTCATCACCATGTCGCTAGAAGAGTACGCTGAAGTTGTGCGAGCAGGTGAAACAAGTTGTACCCCCGAGGCCTTTCGTGGGTACCTAGCGCTAGGTAAATCAGACCTTATTGCCACTCCAATACAAGAAACCTAGATCTAGTTCGGTTAGGCTCCTGTTACTAAATCACGCAAATATCTACCGTAGGTGGTTTTGCCAATCTTGTGAGCACGTTCAAGCACCTGTTCCTTACTAATATAACCCTGGGTAAAGGCAATTTCTTCCAGGCAGCCAATCTGTAAACC
>JAYRWT010000032.1:0-2683 GCA_041917855.1 Patescibacteria group bacterium
ACCGCCTTCGTCCCTCAGGCTTTCTACGCCTGAAGCGCCAGCGAACCCTGGGTTTCGAATCCCTGCGTGATTCTCAAACAAAAGAAAAAGCACCCGAGTGGGTGCTTTTTCTTTTGGCTGGGGATGAGGGATTCGAACCCCCGAATGCCTGCGCCAAAGGCAGGTGCCTTACCACTTGGCGAATCCCCAACGGATTCGATTGCAGATAATCAGTTAAAGCCATCACTTTGACTTTACCTTTGTCTGCGTAGCCAATCTACCAGATTCCTTGCCTTCTGTCAGCCCTTGCGGTCTTGCCGGCGCACCCCTGGAAACCTCTCTTTAAGAATCCACCAGCCATCTTCACGTAATGCTCCCCCATTGACACCTCCCCTACTTAGCCTGTACAACAGATACATGTCAGTTACCTGCGTCTTCCGTCACACCATTAAGCTACTCGCCAAGCGCGGGGAAACTTTGTTGTAAACGTTAGTCGCACGTACACCAAAGCCCTCGCGCCTGTCGCGAGGTTTTTGGTACTGGCAGGTAGGTGAACCATGCAAAAGCTTCCTCAATGCATTATTGCTGCAACGTGCAATCCGGTTGCACTCCTCATCCTTAACGCCCTGGCCACTCCTGTTGCAGGAGGTAGCCACCGGCATCGACACTTCCCCCAAGGAACCAGCTTCACCCCAAGCGCTCCCGCCTCGCTCACCGGCAGCATCAGCTACCAAAAAAGTAGCGAGCGCGGCAGAGCAACCAACTGTGCCAGTGTGGCGGTCACCATCGCCACCTACGAAGAAAGCTCGCCACAAGGCGATGCATCAAGCGAAGTCTGGCGAGTTGAAGAAGTAACTACCAGTAGCCGCAAGCCGTTCAGTGTGAACAGCGCGCAACGAGTGGTGACAATCTATGCGAGCCACCGAGTCTGGAAGGCAAGTGATTCGCAAAAAACCTGGGCCGAGAAAGTCGCCCAGGTCCTAGCCGCTCTCTGCACCCAAGACATCAGCCTCTATGCAGTTAAGAGGCCTCGGATTACCTCAGGCGGCGGCTATGATCGGCGTCGCAAGAAAAATACTGCACCACGCGATGACGGGCTGGGGGTCCTTTGCTGGCGGTAACCAGCCGCCTTTACTACCTCTCCTAGAAGATTTTGGGGGAGGTACTCTTTATGCCAAGCAGACTAAACTGTGAAAGTATACTCCTCAAAAAAGTGACCCGTTGTATTTTCTAGTAAGCTCAATTCTTCTTTAAACCCAGGAAACCATTGCTTGGTGGGTAGTTTTTTAAGATCTTGCCAAAAACACGTACCCATTTCTGACTCAGTTTTTAACTTGCCTCCAGTGACATCGCCAGAAAACACGTGGGTGAGCATATGGCTAATCAGTTCACCTGCTTTGTCGTATATCGTCAGATACACATCTCCTCTATGGGTAAGTGTGGCATCTAGGCCTGTCTTATCTTTAAACTCGCGCTTAGCCGCGGCACCAACTTTTTCCCCCAGGTGAATTTTGCCGTAGGGAAAGCCTACTAAGCCTTTAAATGGCTGTCTGGTACGGCGGTACACCAGCCACTCACCTCTCTCATTCTTACAAGCGATTAGGGTAACAATTTTTGGCTGAATACGTGGCTTAGAATCAACACTACTCAGCCGATCAACCTCTAGCAGGCCTGTTGAGGTCAGTGAGTAGGCGCCGCCAGATTTATTCACCCACCCGGAGGCCATAAGGCGGCGTAAATGGTACATAAGGTGGTTGCTCTCTACATCCTTTGGGCGCAGCTGAGAAAACCGGCAGGAAGGCTGGGAAGCGAGCTGAGCCAAGATGTACTTTTGGATGCGATGCATGACGATCAGGTTAGCTTTGCTCAAATTTTTTTGACTCAATATTTTTTGTCTAGAATCACGTATTTAGTAATAGCATACTTTGATTATGCTAAGAAATATCCTAATCGAAGGCGTTGACTGCAGTGGTAAGTCTACACTTACCAAGGAGCTCAAGAACCGCCTCCGCTGGGATGCTACCGCACTCATCAATAAACCCGGCTGGCAGTTTGAGCGCTACCTGCAGCAATACGTCACTGCTGAGCATACTATTTTTGAACGCGGTCATATTTCTGCCCTTGTCTACGATCAAATTTTTGAACGAAGTAAGCATTTCTCTGATTCAGAAGTAGCCATCCTCGACAGTATTGTTTCAGAAACTATGCTGGTAATCCTGGCTATACCCGATTCTGCCACCGCCCGAGCACGCTACGAGGAGCGTAAAGGGGTTATGCAGGTAATTAAGGCAGATGAGCTGCATGCCACTAACCTCATGTTTGCCGAGTACGCTGGACGTTACCCCAACATGCTGCTCTACCACTCGCGCAACTGGAATGAGCTAGAGCGCCTAGTAAGTCGCGTTGAAAAAATTATCGCCCTAGCACCAACTGTATGATTCTCAGTGGTAGCGCAATCACCAGTAATGTGGCCACGAAACGCATAGTAATTGAGCCCTTTGTGCCAGAGTGCGTCAACCCAAACTCATACAACTACCACCTGGGCAGCGAGCTGATTATTTTTGACTCAGGAGAGGTTAAGCCTGGTGGACCTTACCGCCGTATACAGATTCCGGCCACTGGCTACGTCCTGCAACCAGGCCACCTCTACTTAGGCCAAACACAGGAAAAGCTTGGCAGTTCCTACTACGTAACTAGTCTGATA
>JAYRWT010000033.1:0-1804 GCA_041917855.1 Patescibacteria group bacterium
GGTGGCGCAGCTCGTCAAAGTCTATATCATTGCCATTGATATTGTTGTAATAGATGCTTCCCTGCTTTGGTTTGTAGAGGCCTACCAGCAGTTTTACCAGTGTAGTCTTACCACTACCACTCGGCCCTACGAAGGCAACCGTCTCGCCCAACTTTACATCAAAACCAATATTTTCCAACGCAGCTTTGGTTGCCGTATTGTGCTGAAAGCTCACGTTATCGAAACGCAGGCTTTCTATCTTGTTGATGGTTGCAGGCTGCGCAGGTTTTTCCTCTACCGGCTTGTTGAACAAGGTTTTCAGGTTGTTGAGCGAAGCCTCTGCCTCTCTCCATGCCATGATGATATTGCCCAGCTCTTGCAGCGGACCAAAGATGAAGAACGTGTAGAACTGCATCGTTACCATCTGCCCCAGCGTCAGCTTATCGTGGAATATGATGTAGAGCAGACAGAACATAATCCACTGGCGCAGGAAGTTGACAAACGTACCCTGCACAAAGCTGATGCTGCGGATGCTGCGCACCTTCTTCAGCTCCAGCCCCAGTATCTTGATGGTAGTAGCATTCAGGCGGCGTATCTCCTGATTCGTCAGCCCGAGGCTCTTTACCAGTTCTATATTGCGCAGGCTTTCTGTAGTGCTGCCCGCCAGTGCGGTAGTCTCGTTCACAATGTTTTTCTGTATCACCTTTATCTTCTTGCTGAGGATATTGGTAAGCCAGCCAAGCAGCAGCGCACCGCCAAAATAGATGAGCACCAGCCAGCTGCTGAGCGTAAAGGCATACACCACCACAAACACAATACCCACGATGGTGGTAAACAGTATATTGACAAACGCATTGATAAACTTCTCACAGTCCTGACGCACTTTTTGCAGCACGCTCAGGGTTTCGCCGCTGCGCTGGTCTTCAAAATCGCTGAAGGGCAGGCGCAGGGCATGGCGCAGGCCATCTGTATAGATGCGCGCACCGAATTTCTGTATCACCACATTGACCGTATAGTCCTGAAAAGCTTTGGCAATACGGCTTATCATGGCCGTACCGATAAGCAGCCCGAGGCCCTTGATGACACCCTGCACAAACTGGCTTTCGCTCCACTGGTGCGGCGCTTTGGCATAAGGGTCGATGATGTATTTACCGAAGATGTAGGGGTCGAACAGGGAAAAGACCTGGTTGACGGCAGCCAGCAGCAAAGCCAGCGCTATCAGCCCCTTGTGGCGGCTAAGATATTGGAGGAGGAGTTTCATATAACGGCAACAAAGTTAACAGCCTTTCTGAAACCCGTGTATATACAGCTGTAAGGGATATCTATAATTTAATTGAAAGCTAATCAATGCCGTCATTGCACCTTACCAACCCGTCATTGCGAGGCACGAAGCAATCTCACGAAATGAGGGTTACATCCTCGTTACAAACGAGGACGAGAGGGGATTTCTATTATAACAAAGCCTCACTTAGTGAGGCTACTATAATTTGATATGTTAATCAGCTATTGCTACCTTCTCCACCTTTTGCATTTTCTTCAATATCATTACCATCTTTTATAGAATCTTCAATGGTCTTCTTTCGCTTTGCATTTTCTTCAGCAATTCTTTTGCGCATTTCAATATGCTGATTATAACACGTTTGATGGTCTTCAGGTACAGGTATGTCTAAGCTTCTGAATAGATGCACCACCTGTAGATAGAAATACTTATCCTTAAATTGTAAGGGGAATGTAAACCCATTACCATCAATAATAATCCTGTTATGGTCAGAAAAAAAATCCTGTGGCTGAGGGACTATTACTGAATAGCCATGCTTACTGAGTA
>JAYRWT010000034.1:0-12807 GCA_041917855.1 Patescibacteria group bacterium
CGCCTGGAAAGGACGGCCGGAGAGGGTGAAAGCCCCGTAATCGAAATATAAGGGATCTACTTGATACGGCACCTGAGTACCATCGGACACGTGAAATCCGTTGGGAATCTAGGGGGATCACCCTCTAAGGCTAAATACAGAACAAGATCGATAGTGAACTAGTACCGTGAGGGAAAGGTGAAAAGCACCCCTGTTAGGGGAGTGAAATAGAACTGAAACCGTGCTTGCTTCCGAGAGGTAGGAGCCGGGCTACGGCCTGGTGACTGCGTGCCTTTTGCAAAATGCGCCAACGAGTTTGTTTGTACGGGCAAGGCTAAGGGGTAAGACCTGGAGCCGGAGCGAAAGCGAGTCCGAAATGGGCGATGTAGTTCGTACAACTAGACCCGAAACCGGGTGAGCTTGCCATGGGCAGGGTGAACGCTATGTAACAGTAGCGGGAGGCCCGAACTCGGCACCTATGCAAAGGTGCGGGATGACCTGTGGTAAGGGGTAACATGCCTATCGAACCCGGAGATAGCTGGTTCTCCTCGAAATATATTTAGGTATAGCCGATATTGCTTCTGGTAGAGGTAGAGATACTGAATGGGTAGCTGGGGGGCAACCTCTGGCATCCAACCAAACTCCGAATTCTATCCAGGTATGAGATATCGAGTCAGAACGCGGGGGCTAAGCTCCGCGCTCAAAAGGGAAAGAGCCCAGACCGCCGTCTAAGGTCCCTAAATTTACACTCAGTGGGAAAGGTTGTGTGATTCCCAAAACAGTCAGTCTGTTGGCTTAGAAGCAGCCATCAGTTAAAGAGTGCGTAACAGCTCACTGATCTAATTAAGGAGTCATGCGCCGAAAATATAACGGGGCTAAGTGTAGTACCGAAGACGCGGATGTGCGTAGCAGCGATGCTAAGTACGTGGTAGAGGAGCGTTCTAGCAGCGGTGAAGCGAAGGGGGAACCCAACGTGGAGCGGCTAGAAGTGAGAATGTTGGCATGAGTAACGAATTAGGGAGGTGAAAAACCTCCCCACCGCATACCCAAGGTTTCCAGGGCAACGGTAATCGTCCCTGGGTTAGTCGGTCCTAAGGCGTAGCCGAACGGCGAAGTCGATGGCCATCAGGTTAATATTCCTGAACTTTTGCACGTATACCAGTTCTGACGCATTCTCAAGCTTTCCATGTGCTATGGATATGTACATGGCGGGGGAGAGGGTGACTAGAAAAGGAGCTGGCTCTAGCGTGCAAAATCCGTACCGCAAACCGACGCAGGTGGGTGAGTCGAGTAGACTAAGGTGATCGAGAGAAGCCTCGTGAAGGAACTCGGCAAAACAACGGCCGTAACTTCGGGATAAGGCCTGCTCACGAGAGTGAGCCACAGTAAAAGCGTTCAAACGACTGTTTAGCAAAAACTTAGCTCCCTGCTAACTCGCAAGAGGATGTATAGGGGGTGATGCCTGCCCAATGCCGGAAGGTCAAGAGGAGTGCTGAGATCATTTCAGGGCACGAATTTAAGCCCCGGTGAATGGCGGCGGTAACTATAACCGTCCTATGGTAGCGAAATTCCTTGTCAGGTAAGTTCTGACCCGCACGAATGGCATAACGGTTTTGAACACTGTCTCCACGAGGTCCTCGGTGAAATTCCAATAGCGGTCAAGATGCCGTTTACCTGCAGAAAGACGGAAAGACCCCGTGGAGCTTTACTGTAATCTGGCATTGTATCAGCTGCGTCACTGCGTAGCATAAGAGGGAGTCTATGAAGCCTTGCCTTTGGGTGAGGTGGAGACATCAGTGAAATACCTCTCTTTGTCATGGTTGATACTCACTTGAGATAACGACTCAAGGACCGTGCTTGATGGACAGTTTAACTGGGGCGGTTGCCTCCTAAATGGTAACGGAGGCGTACAAAGGTCAGCTCAGCCAGGATGGAAATCTGGCTTTGGAGTGTAAGAGCACAAGCTGGCTTGACTGTAAGGGCTACAACCCGAGCAGATACGAAAGTAGGTTCTAGTGAACCGACTGGTTCTTGTGAGAGTCCAGTCGATCAACGGATAAAAGCTACCCCGGGGATAACAGGCTGATTTCGCCCAAGCGTCCACAGCGACGGCGAAGTTTGGCACCTAAACTAAACATTGGGGTGCAAGAGAAGTGATTCTCTTCCAAAAAATCGGCTTATAACGGTGAAACCCGACTGGGTTTACGATAGACGTGGTTTACATCTATCGAAAACTACAAGGGCGATACCGTGGGAAGTCTATGTCAATCCAGTTCTTTCTTTTTCAACAGGATTTTTCCTGCACAAAAAAGTAAGAGCGTTTTTACAATTGTCTATGACCCCGTATCGACTTACTCGAAAGAGTAGAGCGTTGTTGGAAACAATAATGCTAACATGCCGACTCTTGTCATACAAAACTCACGAACATGGCTGAGATACTCGCAAAGTATTTCGTACAAGGCCTACATTCGGAGGACAAGATGAAGATATAGTCAGTGCCATACGTAATTATGGGTTTTTGCGATGTCGGCTCGTCGCATCCTGGGGCTGGAGAAGGTCCCAAGGGTTTGGCTGTTCGCCAATTAAAGCGGTACGCGAGCTGGGTTCAGAACGTCGTGAGACAGTTCGGTCCTCATCTTCTGTAGGCGTGGAAACTTGCGTGGGTCTCCCTTTAGTACGAGAGGACCGAGGGGGATGAACCTCTGGTGTGTCAGTTGTCCTACCAAGGGCAGTGCTGAGTAGCTATGTTCAGTTCGGATAACCGCTGAAAGCATATAAGCGGGAAGCCGGCCACAAGATTAGGTTTCTAGACTGGTGGTAGACTACCACCTTGATAGGCACTAGGTGTAAGGCGCGCGAGCGTTTGAGCCGAGGTGTACTAATTAGTCATATACCTTTACTCCAGTGCTGACATAAGCACGCGTGGTAACACGTGAACTTGTGTCAGTAGCATGGCAAGTAATTTCTGGACTTCATGTATACAAATTTATTTGTATGCTCACAGCAAAAATGCTGATTGCAGCATTGCCAGAACCTTTCACACACAGTGCAGAAAAAGCACTCAACCTTGGTGGTATGTGCGGCGGGGAACCGCCCGTTCCCATTCCGAACACGGAAGCGAAGACCGCCAGCGCCGATGATACTTGGACCGCGAGGTCCTGGGAAAGTAGGTCGCCGCCAAGGTTGAGTGCTTTTTCTCTCTTGCAGAGAAGAAGTGACTCAAATCCAACGCTAAGGGGTACAAAGCCCTGAACCAACGATCATGGACGAAAGAAACTTCGAGGAACTGTTGCGTTCTGCCTTACCGGCAGGCACTCTTGTCACTATCTCCTTCTTACCAAAGACGGAAATCGACTATTTGAAGGCCGACCAGCATAGGTCTGCCCGGCCTGGAGAAAGGCTTAAACCCCCCTGTATGGTTTCGAAATACTGGTTTTTGCGGACGAGGGGGAAGCAGCCAGAGCTTGCACACGTCGAGTTGCTTGTGCAGGAAGGCAAGCGAGGGGAGGCTCACGACGATTTGAACCGTCGCGTTGTGGATAAAAATGAGCTGCGCAGCGTGCTGCTCAGCCGAGGGTTCAAGGTTGGCGAGGGCGGCTATGTCCAAAGCTAACCAAATCACCCCCGCTGCAGTACGGCGAACGCTGGGCGTTGTGCTCGGGAAGCGTCATACAGTGCGTAAAGTTGACTGTATCCGCCCGGCAAAGCTCAACAAGCGACTTGGTCGAGGGAGGGATGCAGCCTTGCGCAGCGAAGACGCAGAAAATCTGCTGCACTACGTGCTCATTGGGGATGTATCCGTTGCTACCTACCGCAAGGAAGGACAACGTGGCTACGCACTGCACTGCACTGTTCCCAGAAGCTGTCAGGACCCTAGTAAGCTGTACAGCAGGCTGCGCTTTGCGGCAAATACGGCGCTCAGTGGTCTTTCGGACCGTGTTGAGCGACGGAATAGACGCATAGCAGCAAAATATTTAAGGAAGCGCTCGGTACAACGCTGAGCACAGTGAAACCCCCGCCCGACGAATGTCGAGCGGGGGTTACTTGTTAGAGAGCTTGAGCAGTGACAAGTAGTTGATCGCCACCTGCCCAAGTTATGTTGATAGAGATAAGCCCTCCTTTTTGAAGCCTCCCTCCACAGCTTACCTCGAGTCCCGTTCCGCGCTCATAGCGGAACTTATGATTAAGTTCTGTCGCCTGAATGATGGCTGGTAGCCGTTGGGCGGGTCGGTCGACACCGTCAGCACTCACAAGCAGAATAAGCTCCTCGGGCCTCTGTTCGCATAACTTAGGAAAGGAGGGTGGCTCTACCAACTCCTCTTCGTAGAGTAGCTGCGTGAGAAAGGTGCCGAACACACCTAGTGATTGGTCGGTGGGGTTGCCTGCGATACTCATGTGTTATCCCTCCATTGCTTTGTCATCATGCTTCAATTGTCCCCCTCTAGAGAACGTGGCAACAATATACCAAAAATCAGGGAAATAGCAAGGTATAAGCGGGCTCTGTATACTATTAGTATGCAAAAGCAAGTTCGCGCCACACGTACACAAAAAAATAAGCCAAGCCTGCGCGAGCCTCGTACGCGAGGTGCGCGCTTTCGGCGTAAGCACCCACTTGCCTACTACTTGCTAGGAGGGTTGGGGATTGTACTCTTTTGGCGTGGTGTGTGGGGCCTACTTGACCATTACTTATTCCCAGAATATCAAGTACTGAGTTTTGTGATTTCAGCTGTGGCTGGCTTGGTTGTGCTCTACATGGATGATTTTTCTCTAGACGAGCTACGTGCGCGCTAAGGGACGAGAGTAATTTCTCTGGGTTGCTAATCCGCCTAAGACAAACAGCCTTGACATTTTGCTTATCTTGTGCTACTATTTCGGCACTTTGCGATTGAATCTTCTAGGTTCACACGCAAACGAACTTTTCTAGGCTGCTCAGGATGAGTTGCCGAGGTATCAAGGAATGAAAAACGCCGACAAGATCTTTTTAGCCAAATGGCTCCTCATCGTCTCATTCGTCCTCTTCTGCATCGCACTTCCCGGCGATATTGCCAGTAACAACCGGCACAACGAACTGATGCGTTCCTGGAACGCGCTGTCCGATAGTGAAAGAGAGTCGATTGACCAGGCCTACTCCTTCAGCTCCGATAGTCTCTATTCTGGAGATCACGGGTACGTTGAAGAGTGGCAAGAGTGGAAAGGATCCTCGCCAGAGGATATCCAATTCGCCTTCAGCCTTATTACTGTGATGGGCATGGGGTTCGCGCTCCGAGTGATCTCGATTACACCCATGCCCCGCCGCAAGCGGCGAAAAGTCACCCAAACTCAGGTGGCCTATCGCTAACCAAAGAACCCGGTAGTCTTCACAGACTGCCGGGTTCCTTCGTATATTCAAACTTAGAGTGTAGTTGCCTTGCGTAAGGCGGGTGTGATCTCTCCCCAGGTCTTAACTGCAGTGCGGAAAGCGAGCTTGCCCTGCTCAGTAATGTGGTAGACTTTGCGCATTCTAGAATTAGCACTAACTTGAGTGCTGTGAATCAGACCTCGCTTTTCTAGGTCATTTAGTGCAGGGTAGAGGGTACTTTCGGTTGGTGTGCAGAACCCCCAAGACAACTCTTCAATCTCGCGTGACAGAATGTAGCCGTAGGATTCTTTGTCCCAAAGTGCACGCAAAATAAAGAAGCGAATCGCGCTCTGATTGATTAGCGCGCGCCAGTATTGCGGGGATGTAGGGTTTGCGGGAGCACTCATGGGTCGAGGGATTAATACCTCACCCATCGTAGCAGCTTGTCGTTCGACTTACAATTCGCCATACTAACCTGGAAACGAGCTACTATAACCCGTTACCATGGCACAAAAGAAAGTTGTAGTGATTGGTGGAGGTACCGGTACTTTTACTGTCCTACAAGCACTTCGCGATACACCATTCCACCTGACCGCGATTGTGAGCACCGCAGATGATGGCGGATCGACAGGCGTACTGCGCGATGAACTGGGTGTACTACCACCAGGTGACCTTCGTCAGGCCTTAGTTGCCCTGGCTTCAGATTCAACCATGCTGCGTGAGCTGTTTAGCTATAGGTTTTCTGAAGGAAGCCTAAAAGGACATAGTTTTGGCAACTTGCTAATTTCTGCGCTGGAGAAAGTTACGGGCAGCTTTGATGCTGCTATTTTAGAGGCCGGTAAAATTCTTTCAATTAAAGGTGTAGTTATTCCGGTTACAACCGATCAAATGCATCTGCGTGCCCAGGGTACTGATGGAAAAGTAATCAAAGGTGAGCATGCAATTGAGGAGCACATTTGGGCAGAAGGGCCATCTCTGATGCGGTTTTGGGTTGAGCCTCCTTGTGGTATTCATCCCTTGGCTGAGCAGGCAATAAAAGAGGCTGATTTGATTGTATTGGGTCCTGGAAGCATCTATACCAGCCTGATTCCATGTTTACTTGTGGATGGCGTGCGAGAGGCGCTGCGTAGTACAAAAGGGAAGCTGGCCTTTGTGGTTAACCTTATGACTGAAAAAGGACAAGCCGGTGAATACTCAGCGCAAGATTTTGTTGATTTGATTGAGACCTACCTAGGTGGGCCGCTAATCGACTACGCTCTGTGTAATACAAAACATCCAACAGAAGACCTATTGCAAAAGTACAAACAAGAACGTGAAAAAACACCTGTACGGATTGATCGAAAAAAACTCAAGCGGCTACACTACCGTCTCTTTGGTACCAATCTGCTAGCTAACCAGCCGGTAGTTAAGGCGGATAAGAATGATCCGCTTGCGAAAACTCGCACTTTCATTCGACATGATAGTAAGCGCCTGGCCAAAGCCCTTACCGGCCTACTATACCTAGGTGAAGCTGAAACCCTCATTAAACGGAGTAACTAATGCCAGAACTTCCTGAGGTTGAAACAATTCGTCGGGGATTAAGTGAGCGCCTTGCTGGCCGTATGGTTGATGGCCTGGAAATCTTACGTGAAAAGCAATTTTCTGGAGAAGAAAATAAGCTGCTTGGCCAGACCATTATCTCTGTTGAACGCTTTGGTAAGCTGCTAGTAATGCCGCTCACTAACGGCTGGGCACTGGCCGTGCACTTAAAAATGACTGGACAACTACTTTGGAAGGCTGCCAAGGGCGGAGAGCGCGTTATGGGCGGCCACCCAGATGCAACTTACATAGATGAGTTACCGAATAAGTACACTCGAGTAATTTTGCAGTTTGATGATGGCTCACGCCTCTTCTTTAACGATTTACGCTCCTTTGGCTACATGCACGTGCTTTCACCTGAAGAGCAGGCCAGGCACAAATTTATGCAGAGTCTTGGTCCTGAGCCGCTATCTCCAGCCTTTACGGTTGCTTACCTGACGGAGCGTCTAAAGCGCAAGGAGAACTCCAGCATTAAGGCCTTTTTACTAGACCAGACAAATATTGCAGGTCTCGGAAACATTTATGCAGATGAAAGTTTATTCAGAGCAGCAATTTTGCCAACACGCAAAGCAGGGAGTTTAACAGGTGGAGAAGTACGTAATTTGGTGGACTGTATACAAGAGACTCTAGAACTTGCTTTGCAGCACGGAGGGTCTACCGAGAAAGATTACCGCAACGCAGTGGGTGAAAAGGGGACCTACTTGCAGGTTGCGCAGGTGTATCACAAAACAGGCCTGCGTTGTGCGCGCTGTAATGACGGAAAGATTACGCGCATTAAGTTGGCAGGAAGGTCTACGCACTTCTGTCCAGTGTGTCAGCGGTAATATGCGCTCGCAAAAGACTCAGGCAGTAATTCTGACGTCCACTGACGTGTTTGACGCTGATCGCTCCTACTTACTGTTCACAAAGGTACTAGGAAAGATTAGGGCACGTGGAAAAGGTGTGCGTAAACCCACCAGCAGACTGACTGGGCATCTTCTGCCGCACCTTCCCTGCGTCATAGAGTTGTCAGAAAGCTCAGGTTGGTATGTGATTACTTCTGCCCAAAGCGAGGGCGCCGGAGCTTACCCTGCAGATAGCCTGGAGTACCTACAGTTGGCCGAAGTGCTGGCTGAAGGGGTAGATAAGCTCTTTGTGGACCACGAGCCACATCCTCACGTCTATGACGCCCTTGTGTACACTATTGAGTTGCTGCAAAACGGAACACTACAGCCTCTAGTAGTTCTAGAATTCTTACTAAAATGTGCCGTTTCGCTGGGGTACAAGCCAGAACTGACGGTGTGTGTGAGAACAGGCGATGCGTTAGACCCAGAGCGACTACTTTGGGACAGTCAGCTGGGCGGTGTGCAGAATGCAGAGCCGGGGAGCAGTAAGCAAGGGATTGTCCTCGATAAAGAAGCGGTGGTGGCACTGCGACAACTTGCTCAACCACAGTTTGTGGCACATCGCCTAAAAATGTCTTCAGAGGTAGAAAGGCAGGTACAAGCGGTGATCATTGAGTATATTCAGACTTTAGTTGGAAAACCACTGCGTAGCGTGGCCTTTTTGTAGGGATCTACAGATTATGCTAGGCTAGTGACATGCAACGCGCCACATCACTCGAACCTGTTCTAAACCTTGTTAAGCGACGAGGAATTTTCTTTAACTCTGCCGAAATCTACAACGGAGCTGGTGGCCTTTTTGACATGGGGCCACTTGGTTTAGAGCTGGCAAATAATATTAAGCGTGCCTGGTTACGTCGGTTTGTGTACGGTCGCGACGATATGCTCGCCATCGATGCTGCAATCCTAACACCTGCCGCTGTACTGCAAGCTTCGGGCCACATTGATAGCTTTAGTGATCCGCTAATTGAGTGTAAGGAGAGTCACATTCGTTTACGTGCCGATCACTTTTTGGAAGAAGATGATGTACATATTTGGATGGAGCGCTGGATTACTGAGTCAGAAAAGCAGCGCGGCCTCAAGCAAAAAACCGGGGGACTGGTACCAAGTAAGGATGACGAGCAAGCAGCCTTGGCTGCAGCCCAAGAGCTGTACGATTTTTCTGATCCAAATCGTGTAACCCGTAAAGCCACAGCTAGTTTTGAGGACTTGGTTTGCCCACACCCAGATGTGCGTAAAAAAACCTTTACTGCGCCAAAGCAGTTCAACATGATGTTTGCTACAAATCTGGGGCCGGTAGAGGAAAGTGGTTCCACCGTGTACCTACGCCCAGAGACTGCTCCTGGTATCTTTACCAACTTCAAAAATATTCTTGGCACCTATCATAAAAAGTTGCCCTTTGGTATTGCTCAGGTGGGTAAGGCCTTCCGTAATGAAATTACTACAGGAAACTCTCTGTTTCGCGTACGCGAGCTTGAACAGATGGAAATTGAGTTCTTTGTGCGCCCAAGTGAAGATAATCAGTGGTTTGAATCCTGGCTTACAGAAGTTGAAGCATTCCTGACTCAAGATTTAGGAATTACACCTGAAAATCTACGTAAGTACGAGCACAAACCTGAGAAACTCTCACACTACTCTAAGCGCACCGTAGACTTTGAGTATAACTACCCATTCGGTGGTTGGAGCGAAGTATGGGGGATTGCAAATCGTACAGATTTTGACCTGCGCAGTCATATGGAGGCTTCACAGAAAGATATGACCTACTTTGATGAGGAAACCCGCGAAAAATTCCTGCCCTTTGTGATTGAGCCCTCGGTTGGTGTTGGTCGCATGCTGCTTATGTTACTGGTAGACAGCTACCGAGAGTATCCCCAGGGGCGCGATGGTCAGGGTAGTGAGCTTGAGACAGTACTACACCTGCCAAAGGCATTGGCTCCGGTTAGCGTTGCAGTGCTACCGCTCATGAAGAAAGATGGCCTGGCCGAAAAAGCGCGCGAAGTACATGCTGCCGTGCGTACTATCTACCCCGATCGACTTACGGTGTATGAAGAGAGTGGTGCAGTAGGTCGCCGCTACCGTAAACAAGATGAAATTGGTACGCCGTACTGCGTGACCATTGATTATCAAACCCTGGAAGATGGCACGGTAACCGTGCGTGATCGTGACAGCATGGAACAGCAGCGCGTTGCAATATCTGACTTGGCACGTGCACTTGTGCTCTAATGACTCGCGATATTCTTTTTTGGGTAAACTGCTACGGTGGCTGGGCTCCAGAAGAGCGCCATCCTATTGAAACGATTGGCTATGACCAGTACCTGTCTGGTGTAGCTGATGCGATTGCTAGCCTATCAGACCAGATTGATCAGCTCTGGGTTTCGGGTGCAATGATTGATGCACAAGGCCGTCTTGAGTGCCAAACCACGAGTGAACGACTCGCTCTAAAGTTACGGGAGCGCGGCGTGCACTTAGAGATTAACCAAGATGACGAAAGTATTACTAGCATGAGTATTGCCCGTGTCTTCTTGCGGCAATGGAAGAACGACCTGCCTAATCACATTGGTATTTTGTGCTGTGATGCAGTCAGATTTGAGTCAAATGTATGGGTTCTAGAGCAGTTGGCAGCGGAGCTTGGCTTCACCATTCCGCCTGCCAAGGAAGTTTTGCTACCAATTGCCCGTCTCGATATACACCCAAATAGCACTCCAGAAAAACAGGCAGAAAAGCTGGCGACTATGAAAGAGAAAGGCATCGCCTGGGTTGAGGAGCAGGAGATTAAAGCGCGTCGCGGCGAGTAAGCTTGGCTGTAATGTGTATTTTGGCTCTAGGTACTTGCAAAAAGTATCATTTTTGTGTAACATCTTTTCTTGGAAAACTAAGCGCGGGTGTAGCTCAGCGGTAGAGCGCCTAAATATCAAGAGGGAGGAGGTCACAGGTTCAAATCCTGTCACCCGTTCTTAGTTGGGATGTAACTCAGTTGGCAGAGTAGCGGTCTCTTAAACTGCGAGTCGGGGGTTCGAGTCCTCCCATCCCAGCCAAATCTTGAGAGCTTTCGTCAATGGCGACGGAGGCTCTCATTCTATAATAGGAAGTATCTTAATAGGCTTTATTGCGGTGTATTAGAATAGTCGTAAAATTGAGGTAAAAAATATCCCACCTTACCTTTAGGTAAGGTGGGATATTGCGAATCAGCTCTTAATTCTTGATTTTCAGGGCTGATCTAATCCTGTTGTCTCGCAGGTCTGTGAGACTTTCGCGCACAGCTCCCAGGAAGCCGTCGCATTCCTCCGCAGTGACGATGAGCGGTGGCTCAATCCTCACCACATTGGGCTGGTTGAGCGTGAAGACCGTAAGGTATCCACGCTGGCGCAGGAGTCCGGCGAGCAGGGCCGCCGATAGATCGTTACCGGAAGTACCACTGGTAAGGTGTCCCATGAGCCCAATCGCACCACCACTGATACCACCAAGCTTGCGCATCTCGATACCAAGGAGCATTCCTTTACCGCGAACTTCCTCAACTAGTCCAGGAAATTCACCGGCAATAGTCTGTAGACCGAGCATAAGCTGCTCGGACCGATCCAAGCAGTTCTCGGTCAAATCCAGGCCGGAAGCCAGCTGACAGGCCTTGAGACCAATGGCGCAGGCCAAGCCATTGCCTCCATACGTGGAGGTATGTGCTAGACAGCGATCTTTGCGGCCGTAGACCTTGTTCCAGACGCGATCGGCGGTGATGGTTGCTCCAATTGGCACGATTCCAGCACCAAGTGCCTTGGACAGGCAAATGATGTCTGGCTTCACTCCGTAGGATTCCAGGCCGTAGAACCCCTCACAGCGATTGAATCCAGTTTGCACGGAGTCATCGATGAGAATGGTGTCTGTCTCGCGGCAAACTTGCGCTACCGCATCGATGTACTCCTGCGTGCAGACATTCACACCTCCCTCACCCTGGACGGTTTCCAGAATGAAGGCTGCGTATCTTCTGCTTTTGATCTCGCGGACGGCTGTCGCCGTGTCGTTGATCTTGATGTTCTTGCCACCCGGCATCAGTGGGTAGAAGGGCTCTTTGTATTTCTCTCGGCCACTCACACTGAGTGAACCAATAGACTTTCCGTGGAAACCTCCTTCCAGTGAAAGAATCCCATGTCGACTACTGCCGTGGTAGGCTTTGGCCGTTTTGAGGGCCGCCTCCACAGCCTCCGTACCTGAGTTGCTGAAGAAGACCTTGGCAGGATGGCCGTAGACTTCTCCCACCAGATACTGGGCCAGGAGAGCGGTGCTGCTCAAGAGCGATGCCTGACATACCACAGGGCGCTTGCCCTGAAGGTACTCGATGGCAACTTGCGTGATGTCCGGGTGGGCGTGCCCAAAGGCGAGCACACCGTAGCCACCAAAGAAATCGACGTATTCCTTGCCCTCGTTAGTCCAAAGGCGAGTTCCCTCAGCCTTTTCCATATGGATGAGGAAACCAATCTCCCTCATCAGGTCGACTTGGCCAGGGTTCAAAAACTCAGCGTACACTTGTTCGATACTTTTCTTTTCAAAATCAACACTCATCATAACTCTGACTCCAGATTGTCATCCCCCAAGAACTCGGAGGTTTCAATTCTGCGTGAACGTTACCAGACAAACACTAAACAGTCAATCTGTTGAGGGCGTACAAAGTATGCAGACTTCATACAAAATGGTGAAAAGTTGTTGACAGGGTGAAAACAGCGGGGGCATAATGGTTGCAAGTGGTAATTTGTGGGGCAAAGTGGGGCGCCACGGGAAAGTTGTCAGTATTGTGATGCACAGCACGTACTGGCTACCACAGACTTTATCCACCTAATCCTGCACACCGCATTCCAGTCATGTTTATTGGTGAGCACTCCCATTCCATCGACGAAAAAGGTCGGTTGCAGGTGCCGGTAAAGTGGCGTTCAAAGTTGGCCGGAGGGGCCGTTGTAACCAAGGGGTTTGACGGTTCCCTCAAGTTCTATCCTGCTGAAAAGTGGGGTGAGATCGCGGCAAAACTGGCTCAGCTTCCGCAAAGTC
>JAYRWT010000035.1:0-3773 GCA_041917855.1 Patescibacteria group bacterium
GGTAATACGTAGGTGGCAAGCGTTATCCGGAATTACTGGGCGTAAAGCGCACGCAGGTGGTTGGTTAAGTCTGACGTGAAAGCTCCTGGCTTAACTGGGAGAGGTCGTTGGAGACTGGGCGGCTTGAGGCGAGGAGAGGGGTGTAGAATTCCCGGTGTAGTGGTGGAATGCGTAGAGATCGGGAGGAATACCAGTGGCGAAAGCGGCACCCTGGCCTTGGCCTGACGCTCAGGTGCGAAAGCGTGGGGAGCGAACGGGATTAGATACCCCGGTAGTCCACGCGGTAAACGATGAATACTAGGTGTAGGTGGTCTCAAAACTATCTGTACCGCAGCTAACGCGATAAGTATTCCGCCTGGGGAGTACGACCGCAAGGTTAAAACTCAAAGGAATTGACGGGGGCCCGCACAAGCAGCGGAGCGTGTGGTTTAATTCGATGCAACGCGAAGAACCTTACCTAGGCTTGACGTAGTGGTAGTAGTGAAGTGAAAGCGGAACGACCCTTCGGGGAGCCATTACAGGTGCTGCATGGCTGTCGTCAGCTCGTGTCGTGAGATGTTGGGTTAAGTCCCGCAACGAGCGCAACCCTCGTGTTCAATTGCCATCAAGTAAAGTTGGGGACTTTGAACAGACTGCCGCCGTAAGGTGTGAGGAAGGTGAGGACGACGTCAAGTCATCATGGCCTTTATGTCCAGGGCTACACACGTGCTACAATGGTAGGGACAGAGGGCAGCTACACCGCGAGGTGATGCGAATCTCTCAAACCCTATCCCAGTTCGGATTGGAGTCTGCAACCCGACTCCATGAAGGTGGAATCGCTAGTAATCGCGCATCAGCCATGGCGCGGTGAATACGTTCCCGGACCTTGTACACACCGCCCGTCAAGCCATGGGAGCCTGGGGTGCCTGAAGACGGTGACTTTACGGGGAGCTGTCTAAGGTAAAACAGGTGACTGGGGCTAAGTCGTAACAAGGTAGCCGTACCGGAAGGTGCGGCTGGAATACCTCCTTTTAAGAGAGATGTTACGAGCGTGTGACATGAATAAACAACCTGGAGAAGGTTAGTTCACACAAACTGATTCGATCGAATCTGTTCAACAACTCCCATTACCATCTCGCTGCCTGTCAATGCTTTTTAACAAAATTTCGTTGAAAACAAAGGGCTATAGCACAGTTGGTTAGAGCGCTACACTGATAATGTAGAGGTCTCCAGTTCAAATCTGGATAGCCCTACCAGTACGGTCTCTGCTGGGCCTGGTGCGGTAACGTACACCCACATTGTATCGGGGGATTAGCTCAGCTGGCTAGAGCACCTGCCTTGCACGCAGGGGGTCAACGGTTCGAATCCGTTATCCTCCACTTCTACTACCTGAATGCAAAAGTGCATTCTTTATATCAACCCGTCAGTAACGGGGTTATTCAGAAGGAATAATGAAGGGTCATGCCCTTATTGATGTGCGATTATGAGCCTCCGTGAATATTTGTTTAGGTCTTAGCCTGACTGGACAATGAAAGTGGAGAAAGGCGAATAAAAAGTTCATTGACAAGACTGGGAAATGCAATGGAGAAGAGAGGAGAAAGGAAAGAGGCGTAAAGGTTTTACAATTGAGTAAAGGCAAGAGCGCTGTATGTAAATACGGTGCGAGATATGGAAGCGGAATAAGGGCGCATGGGGGATGCCTTGGCTCCCGGAGACGACGAAGGACGTGGTAAGCTGCGAAAATTTGCGGTTAGGTGCAAACGACCGAATGACCCGCAAGTGTCCGAATGGGGCAACCTAATATGTTGAAGACATATTGAAGTCGTAAACCCTCTGAACTGAAACATCTAAGTAGGAGGAGGAAAAGAAAACAAGTAGTGATTCCGTAAGTAGTGGCGAGCGAAAGCGGAAGAGGCCAAACCGATGAGCGTGCTCATCGGGGTTGTAGGACTGCGCTGTGGACTGTAATAATGTAGGAGAAGTTTCTGGAAAGGAACACCAAAGGGGGTGATAGTCCCGTACTCGAAATGTTATTACTACCTAGCAGTATCCTGAGTAGGGCGGAGCCGGTGAAACTCTGTCTGAATCCACCAGCACCATCTGGTAAGCCTAAATACTACCGGGAGACCGATAGCGAACCAGTACTGTAAAGGAAAGGTGAAAAGAACCCTAAGCAAGGGAGTGAAAAGACTCTGAAACCATGCGCTTACAAGCGGTCGGAGTCCGATTAGTCGGATGACGGCGTGCCTTTTGCATAATGAGCCTACGAGTTATACCTGTCTGGCAGCCTAAGCACTTCAGGTGCGGAAGCGAAGCGAAAGCGAGTCTTAACAGGGCGTTGAGGTCAGATGGGATAGACGCGAAACCGTGTGATCTATCCATGGGCAGGTTGAAGGTTGGATAATCTCTAACTGGAGGACCGAACTCATAAACGTTGAAAAGTTTTGGGATGACCTGTGGATAGGGGTGAAAGGCCAATCAAACTCGGAGATAGCTCGTACTCCCCGAAATGCATTTAGGTGCAGCGTTGTGAAGTGTTTGCTGGAGGTAAAGCTACTGAGAAGGCTAGGGGGCTTCACCGCCTACCAACCCTTAACAAACTCTGAATGCCAGCAGATAGCAACAGCAGTGAGCCCCAGGGTGCGAAGGTCATGGGGCGAGAGGGGAACAACCCAGACCATCGGCTAAGGTCCCTAAATATAGTTAAGTTGCATTAAACGAGGTGGGAATGCAGTGACAGCTAGGATGTTTGCTTGGAAGCAGCAATTCATTTAAAGAGTGCGTAACAGCTCACTAGTCGAGCGTTTCTGCGCGGAAAATAAGCGGGCATCAAACTATATACCGAAGCCATGGACTTGAAAGAGTGGTAGGGGAGCATTCAGTCGCGTTGAAGCAGGATGGTGATGTTCTGTGGAGTGAACTGAAAAGCAAATGTAGGCATAAGTAACGATAAATGGCGTGGAAAACGTCATCGCCGTAAGACTAAGGGTTCCTTGATCTACGTTCATCGGATCAGGGTTAGCCGGGACCTAAGGATAAGCCGAGAGGTGATTTCGATGGAAAGTGGGTTAATATTCCTACGCCTGTGTATAATGCGAGAAGGGGACGGAGAGTAGTAGTCATCGCGTACTTACGGAATAGTACGTTAAAGCGCAAGCGATAGTACGCTGAGGGCTTCGGCCTGAAGTGATAGTGTGATGAGAACTCTTCCAGGAAAAGCCTTCGAAGCTTCAGTTATATACAGCCCGTACCGTAAACCGACACAGGTAGTCGAGGAGAGCATCCTCAGGCGCTCGAGTGATTCGTGGCTAAGGAACTAGGCAAAATGGTCTCGTAACTTCGGGAGAAGAGACGCTCTGTAAAAGGAGCCGCAGTGAAGAGGCCCAGGCGACTGTTTAGCAAAAACACAGGGCTATGCCAAATCGTAAGATGATGTATATGGCCTGACACCTGCCCGGTGCCGGAAGGTTAAGGAAGGGGCTTAGGAGCAATCCGAAGGTCTTAACTGAAGCCCCGGTAAACGGCGGCCGTAACTATAACGGTCCTAAGGTAGCGAAATTCCTTGTCGGGTAAGTTCCGACCTGCACGAATGGTGTAACGATCTGGGTACTGTCTCAGCCACGAGCTCGGTGAAATTGAAGTATCGGTGAAGATGCCGATTACCCGCAACGGGACGGAAAGACCCCGTGAACCTTTACTACAGCTTTGCATTGGGCTTGACTATTCGATGCGTAGGATAGGTGGGAGGCGTTGATCCTGGAGTTCTGGCTCTGGGGGAGCCGACGTTGAAATAC
>JAYRWT010000036.1:0-1089 GCA_041917855.1 Patescibacteria group bacterium
AAGCTTAAACCGTTAGGTGTAGGCGCAGCGAAAGCGAGTCTGAACAGGGCGTTCAGTTCGTCGCATTAGACCCGAAACGCGTTGATCTACCTATGAGCAGAGTGAAGGTGCGGTAACACGCACTGGAGGCTCGAACCCATGTCTGTTGAAAAAGCCTGGGATGACTTGTGGGTAGGGGTGAAAGGCCAATCAAAACGCGTGATAGCTGGTTCTCCGCGAAAACTATTTAGGTAGTGCGTCTTGTGATTTCCGCAGGGGGTAGAGCACTGGATGGGCTAGGGGCGTTCACCACGTTACCAAACCTAACCAAACTCCGAATACCTGCGAGTACAGCAAGGCAGACAGACGGCGGGTGCTAACGTCCGTCGTCAAGAGGGAAACAACCCTAACCATCAGCTAAGGCCCCCAAGTAATGGCTAAGTTGTTAAGGATGTGGGTATGCATAGACAACCAGGAAGTTGGCTTAGAAGCAGCCATCCTTTAAAGAAAGCGTAACAGCTCACTGGTCAAGCGTACCTGCGCCGAAAATGTATCGGGGATTAAGCCATTCGCCGAAGCTATGGGTTCACGTAAGTGAGCGGTAGCGGAGCGTTCCGTAAGCCTGCGAAGGTGAACCGTAAGGTTTGCTGGAGGTATCGGAAGCGAGAATGCTGACATGAGTAACGACAAACAGAGTGAGAGACTCTGTCGCCGAAAGACCAAGGGTTCCTGTTCAATGTTAATCAGAGCAGGGTTAGCCGGTCCCTAAGGAGAGGCCGAAAGGCGTATTCGATGGGAAGCACGTAAATATTCGTGCGCCAGTTGGTGTGTGACGAATGACGGAAGTTGTGTGAGGCAGTTGGTGTCCGAGCGCAGCCTAGTTGTTCCAGGAAATAGCCCCAACATAGACCGTACCCGAAACCGACACAGGTGGTCAGGTAGAGTATACCGAGGCGCTTGAGAGAACTACTGTGAAGGAACTCGGCAAATTGCCCTCGTAACTTCGGAAGAAGAGGGACTGATCTCGCGCAAGCGAGCGTCAGTGACACAAGCCAGGGGGTGGCGACTGTTTATCAAAAACACAGGGCTCTGCGAAGCCGCAAGGCGACG
>JAYRWT010000037.1:0-4434 GCA_041917855.1 Patescibacteria group bacterium
CTGCCGCTACCTTCCTCAAGCTCGGGTGTACCACATCGGCTCTGCAAGCACGAGCAAGCAATCGGCATTCTCGTTTAAGCACATGGTACGTAACCATCTGTGGATGATTTACAAGAATTTTCCTAGCATCAAAATTTGGACCAACCTTCACAAAATTATCTATTCCGAGTTACGGCTGCTTGGGGCAGCGCGTAAACACAAATTTTGGAAAGAGTATGTTTGGGCTATACGCAGTGCAGTACGTGGGATACCTGCCATGCGGAAAAAACGCAAACAGATTCAACGTTTACGCACCGTAAGCTTGGCCTACCTTGATACAATTATCGAGGCAGACTTTACCTACAAACCCCTGCTGCAGGCTTTGAAAAAGTAAGTATGGAGAACACTCGGTCAATCTTTGTCAGCACTGCATCTCAAATCTTGGGAAGGATCTTAGGAATGGCTGTGGCGCTGGTTTCACTCAAACTCATCACCACCTACCTTGGAACCGAGGGCACCGGTGAGTACACCACGATTCTGACGATTACCAACTTCTCAATTGTTATTGCTGATCTTGGTTTGTTTTCTGTATCTGTTCGCGAGATCGCAAAAACACCTGAGCGAGAAAAACAAATTCTTGGTACGGTGTTTGTTATCCGCTTGGTTACTGCGGCGATTGCAGCAGCCGTGGTTGCGGGAGGCATCTTCTTAACCGGCTTTGAGCCACATGTTAAAGTTGGTGCCGCTATTGCCACGGGGTACATCTTCTTTAATTTACTTGGCAGCTTCTACGACATTATCTTGCAATACCGGTTGAAGATGCAGTTTTCTGCAGCTGCAGAGCTTGTCAGCAAGGTAGTGAGCCTACTGGCTCTAGCTCTGATTGTGCGCTACGACCTTGGCTTTTATGCCATCATTAGCACGGTCTCGCTTGGTGGCGTAATAATCTGGCTGACTAAGTGGTACTGGGGGGCACGCGTTTCTCCAACTAAACCTTCGTTTGATGCAAGCCTCAGCCGCTGGATCTTGCGCACGTCTGTACCACTGGGTGTAATTTTTATTGTGAACAACTTGTACTTCAAGATTGATAGTATTCTCTTATTTACCATGCAGGGCGCGGCGGCGGCAGGTATCTACGCGGTCGCCTACAAGGTGCTGGAGGTAACAATCTTCATTGGCTCATACTTTTCCAGCTCCCTAAAAACAACCTTAGCGCGCAACATTGAAAGTAATCCTGACAGCGTAAGGACCACTATTAGCCGAGGACTGAGCATACTCCTCTTTTGTGCCGTACCTATTAGCGTGGTGAGTGTTGCCTTTGCCCCACAAATCGTCACCTTTTTGAGCGATGCCAGCTTTGTAAGCGGAGGCTCGGCACTGATCATACTTTCACTCGCGCTTCCCCTCATTTACTGTGACACTCTGCTCGGTGAGGTACTTGTTGCAAAAGGGGCAAATAAATTATTGGTAAGGATTTCAATCGTTATGCTCGTGCTTAACGTTGCCGCTAACTTGGTACTAATCCCTCGCTACTCAATCAGCGGAGCCGCATTTGCCACACTGTTTACCGAGTTCTCTCTCCTGCTTATTAACCTGTACTACGTTAATCGCTTAGTTGGTGTGCAGCTCGCTTGGGGAACGCTAAGCAAAATTCTGCTCGCTGGTAGCGCATCATTTGCCGCAGCCTATCTTCTCAAGTCCACCGGCATACATTTCTTATTAAGCAGCACTATAGCAGTTGGGCTGTACATGCTAACTGCCAATGTACTCGGAGTGATTAGTAAAAATCAGCTAAGGACTGTTCTAAAAAGTGCCTAACTATGAGTACTCCCCTTGTTTCGATCATCATTGTTAACTACAACACTCCCGAGCTTGTTTTTGATTGCCTTGAGAGCATTAGTGCGCATATGCCAGTTCCCTATGAAGTTATCGTGGTTGAAAATTCGACCAAATCATTCGTAAGCTCAGACGAGCTCAAGCGCTATCCACATACCCAGTTAGTTGCTCAAGACGAAAACCGACATGCCTACGGAGCAGGCAACAACGCTGGAGCCGCCGTAGCACGCGGCACCTACCTCTGGCTGCTTAACTCAGATACGGTTTTAGTTGACGACAGCGTAAAGGAGCTTATTGCTCTCTTTGAAAATGACTCCTCCGTTGGCATAGCTTCGCCCTACCTATTTAACGATCGGGCATGCACCCAGCTACAGGCAGATTTCTGCGCGCACTTTCAGACGCTCCCCCGACTATTGCTGCGCAACACACGGCCCACGCTGCGAGCAGATAGTCCAACCCCTGTTGATATCGTGGTAGGTGCCGCACTCATGATCCGACGCGCACTCTATGCGCAGCTCGGTGGCTTTGATGAAAATATTTTTATGTACATGGAAGATGACGACCTCTGCCTGCGCGCTGCGCGGGCTGGCTATCGCACACTTGTAACGCCAAATGCCAAGGTAATTCACCTGCAGGGTAAGAGTATTGCAGCAAGTGCCGAGCGAAAAAAATTCTACTACAAGAGTCAGGATTACTACTGGGAGAAGCATCACGGAACCGTAGCCGCGACGGCAATGAAGGTGCTACGATTTCCGATTAAGTTTCGGAATACGCGGGCGTAGACTACTTGCATATACAGCAAGAAGTACTAGAACTAACATAGAAAGAAAATAGAGAACTGTGTATTGACGTTGGGGTACAAAAGTTATGCTAAATTCTCCAGATACTCCTGCAGGTACCAGAAAAGCATTCTGCCAGCCGTTTATCCTATGTGACGAGTAGCGTGTGTTGCCTACGCTTAGTTCCCAGCCCTGATTATAGTTTTCTGCCAAGGAAACAAGTGTTGGCTTTTCGGAGTTGTTGACTAGCTGCCCCTCATAGTAGGTTGGCGCAATCTGCTTACTTAGCACGGTACTCTCGGCAAGTTCCTGGCGCTGTACAATTTTAGGTTGCACAGTCACATTCTCTACTGCCCCCGCAAAAGCATTGAATCCAGACAAGCTATTTACAGGGAGGATGACACTTTCTGTGTCGACTACCACTGACCTCCACTCAGCAACTGGAGACAATGTTGAAACTGTTTCTTTACCGATTTTAAGCTCACCCCCCAATGGCCAGGCTAGGTAGAAGGCAAGCATTCCGGTTTTTTTAGATGTAGTGATCGGAACCTCAATAGTGTCCTGCTGCCCGGTGACAACAAATGGCACTAGGGTGTTAGCAAGGATCGGATCAACATAGAAAGCAAGATCGCCTGGTGTCCAACCATAACGTGGTGCGTGCTTTAATCCACGAGTTGCAGCAAGATCTACCACTTGCTTTTCATCACGCATCCTTTTTTCCGTAGGACTGCTGCAAGATTCTGTAGTAAAGCGTGCAAGTGTACCTGGCTCACTAGCCACAAAGGCTTTGGTATCGCTTGATACATCAGAAAATGAACATATGTGGGCTAGCCTAGACACTGAACTCACAGGAGAGACTTTTGATGAAAGCTGAAAAGCAGTTGAGCCATCTGACAAAGATTGTCTGATAAGGCCATAGCTCACTAGATCAGACTGATAGTTGTGCCCAACCCACTGGGCTGCTTGTGGCGTGTAAACTGAGTCTAGGCCAACAGATGCTGCAAAGTGACTTGAAAGATACGGGCGATACACTGAAAGATCTGATCCAAGAAAATTTAGCAAGCTTGGAAATGCGGGATCACGATGAACAAGTGCTGACGTTACTGCGTTACGCAATTGCCATGCATCATTTCGTACTTCCAGATCAGATGAAGCCCCGGTTACCGGCAACCTATCCATTGAGAGCCCAATTTGGTCAGGGTAATTTACTCCAAATCGAGTATCATCTTTAAGGCGCCAAAAGTTAAGGTTAGGTGGATAGTAGACTCGCCCAAGAGTAAGCGCACGTATCTCTGTATTCGTTTGCTCAAGATTTTCTGGCAGGTTTGCTGAGCCAAAGTAACCAAAGTAGGTGCCAGTGAGACTGGGGAGATTAACCAGTATTATCATGCCGGCAAAGGCAATGCCTACGCATATTTTTTTTGTGTTAACTCTGAGTTTAAATGTTCTAGTTAAGCACCATTCGGCGGCTGAACAAAGTACAAACGTCCAGAATAGGAGCATGAGGTAGGCAAGATGGTAGGGCTCTCTAAAAATCTTGAGCACGGGGAAAATATCCTGCATTGCAAGATCAATGCTACCGAGCGGTGAACTTGGTCCAAGGGCAATTGGCAGGGTGAGGAGAACTAGGGTGACAAATACCCCAACCAGCAATCGCCGCTTCTTGTTATATGCCGCGCAAACTAATAACACCAGTAGAATAACTCCAATCAGAATTCTTGCACGTAACCCTTCATTCAGTACATGTAAAATTGGAGCAGTTACTGCATGGCTCTGCATAATCACCGTGTCCCAAATGCCAGCAGGGAGCGTTGCACCACGACTAGCAAGTGCAACTTGA
>JAYRWT010000038.1:0-12202 GCA_041917855.1 Patescibacteria group bacterium
CGGTAGTTGGGAGGTTGAAGTTATAGGTGCCGGCGGCGGCTTGTGGTTGGATGGTGATGGTACCGGAGGTGGAGCCACTGAGACCAAGAGTGCCACTAAAACCATTAGTAGGATCACCAACGGTAAGGGTTCCTTTAATATTAACCCCTAAGCCACTTCCGTAGGCGTTTGAAAAATTTATTGTTCGTGCTGTAGAAGAATTTTCATCGTTTACCGTTACATCCAGTCCAGCGGCTGTAGTATTGAAATAAGAAAAACTGGAGTTTGAATCACTTATAGCTAACGAGCCAGGTGATGCTTGAAAACTCGCAGCTCCTTGATAGTAGAGTGAAAGTAAATTAGTACTGTAAACTGCATCGTAATTATTAGAACTATTAGAAAGAACTAGCGAAGGATATGAACCAGATGTAAGTGTCGCGCGCCCGTTATTACTGCTATTAGTCTGAAAATCAAAATAATTTCCCGTAAAACCATTTGCAGCATTTATCCCCAAGTAAGCACCGCCTGAAGAGCCACCAGTAATTGCTGAGCCAATCTGTATAAGGCTAGACCCGCCAGTTGCAGCTGGCGTACCGCTGACAATAATTGCTGTGGTGCCACTGCGGCTAAAGGTGGTTGTACCACTAATACTGTTTGGACTTGTTCCCGTTTGGGTATACCCACCTGTAGTAGTAATGCCGGTTACAGCCGCAATTGCACCAGATGAGTTAACCTGAAACTGATTACTCGCGCCCACGTTAAATAGTGAAGCTGGCGAAGCACCACCAATTGCAACTCCAGTGCCGTTATCAAACACCTGGGAATTACCCACAACATTACTGCTTGTAAACTTAGCAATATAGTTACTCGTACCAGAAACAGCTGATGTAAGATCTGATTGGTACGCAATACTCTCGTTGGCTAGGGCGGAGGTGCGGAAGTTTAGCCTGGTGCCAGTACTCCAAATATCACCTACCACAGGAGTAGTTGGCGCAACACCGGTAGCAATACGCAAAGAGGAAACACTTGTTGTACCAGCCACAATGTTCAGCGCTGTGCTAGCGGATGTAGATGTGCCCACACCAACTACACCCGTGAGTGTACTAGCGCTAGTGACCTGCAAAGTGCCGGTAATGCCAAGGTTGGCGCCAATTGAAACTGAGCCACCCGTGGTAACTAAGCCCGAGCCAAAGGTTACTGGGCGATTGTCGGTAGTATTAATCTGTAGTGTTGCAGAACCGCCACTAGCGTTGATGGTTGGTGTACTCGCACCGGAAAAAGTCAGGTTGTCGCCAATGGTTTTATTTGTGAACGTTTCGGTTCCGGCTAACGTAGCCAGCGTACCAGAAGCCGGGAGTGTAATAGTTGAGCCACCAACGGCTGCAGCTAGACTGATTGGATTAGAGTTAACCGTAGTAAATTGACCGCCAAACGAGATAGTCGTGGCGTTTGGAATGGTCAGCGTGCCCGTACTCGCCGTAACCGTAAGGCCGTTTACTCGCTCGGCATTAAATGCCTGAGCAACAGCAGTCATACGAATGCGCGGAGTCATTTCTCCGTCGCCGTTAAAGTTGATGCCTAGGTAGTAGCTGTCAGTATTAAAATCAAGTGAACCTGGAAGAGAGGTTACTGAACCAAGGTTTGTGGCAAATACACCATTGGTAACGGTAAGCGTCTTTGTTTCAGTCCAGATGGCCGATCCGCCTGAAGCCACATCGTAAATAGCAAAGGTAAAACTGAATGTACCGTTACTAACGTTTGTCCCATTGGTGTTAACAACGCGACCCTGGAAAGACATCTGCTTATTTATACCCGTAGCAGCTACTGCGGTTTCAAGGCGTTGTTGAAGAACCAGGGGCAAGAAAGCTAATCCAGCCACCAAAAAAGCAAATGATGACAACAACGCAAAACGGGCGCTCACAGGAGGGCGCAGTGTTTGACCACTCGTTTGCGGCATACGTTGCTGTAACATGGTCACCTCTTATTATAAGGAGTGTAACCTGTTAGGGTCAATGAACAGCAGTGAAAAAGATATATAAAAAATAAGCTACACGAGCTTGTTATAACCACCCTTAAATCAGGTAAGAAACTAGCCTTTCTTAAAAAACTTTGAAACTCGCTCTGTAAGCCTAAAACGATACACCGTCCAGCGTGCCAGCAGCAGTAGTAGCGTCGTAGTTGCAAGTGCGGCAACCATTAGCCAGGGGTTAATGTAGAGTACATCTTCCCTATCCACACTAGGGCGCGCCGTACCATCTGCGCGATACTCCGTAACAAGCTCATAGATTCCAATCTGTTGGTACCAGGGCTCTGAGTCTACCGTCTTGAGCTTTGTACCATAAAATCGTTCAACCCCTGGCAGTACGTAGCTTGAGTCTTCGTTCACCGTGCCACGAGCGATAATTGTTTGCCGTGGACTAAGTAGCAGTACACGCCCACGTGGAGCCGTATGTATTTCACCCGGGTTTTGAATTGAGAGTGTGGCCTGTGTGGGCAGCCTAAAGAGCGAGTCGTTAGATTCAATACCTTTTAGCGCCAGCTTTTCTTCTCCCTTACCCGTTAGTCGTACAAGTAGTAGCGAGCTTACAGCTGGTTGTACGCCGAGTGTACCAGTAGCGAGCGGATCTGCTATTTGTGCCACTACTGCTCCATAGTAACCTGTTGGAGGCAGCTTTGGGTCAGCAGTTATCGCCACCTTGATGGTATAGCTAACCCCAGGCTCAACCAGCACTTGCTCTGGGGTGGCTAGCTTGGCAAATGGTGTTAACCGAAAGGCTCCCTCGCCTGGCTGCAAAAACTGAATTTGACCGTCCTTACCTGTGGTGGCAAAATCACGAATACTAAAGGTGACTAATCTGGACTGTGGCTCATTATTCTGAAATTCAATGGTAACAATGCGCTGCTGACCATTAGCATCAAGGGTCACATCTTGCATTACCGGATTTAGCTTGATTCCGCTCATAGCCTCAGCCTATCAGAAGTTTGGTGTGGCGATCAGTATGGCAGTTTCCGTGTAATCCTTGGCTGCAGGCGTAGTATCTGAAATTTTTGCTTTCACTAGGAACGAGGCCCTTCCGGCGTCAATTGCACTGGCCGCAAGGTACATAGGTGTTAAGTTTGTGGTCACGGCTCCTACATTGTCACCGCTGCCGTCATAGGGGGACTGGGCTGTAAGCGGACCGCCGTTTGCTTGGGTTGCGCTAGCGCTACGAAAGCCAAAGCCCGATGTTACTCCTCCGCTAGCAAGATTAGCGGCTGCCGAGACAATCGTCGCATTTGCCGCCTGACTAAATAGGCCAGCGTACACACCCCTCACGTAAATTGTTGCGCCGTTAGGAGCATGGGTACTCAGGTCAAACCAGACCTTGTTACTTGCTGTTACTACCGTATTTTGTTGTAACGTACCTAGATCAACCACGAAAGGAGGGTCGGTGTCGGTGTCAGTTGGTGACACATCTACGTCAAAGGTAAGATCTACTGCACTGGTAGCGGCTGCAGCCGATGACTCGCCAAAACCAGATTCAGTAAACTCTCCGTGCAGGGCGGTAACCTTGGTTTTGTAGCTTGTATTTGGAGTAAGACTTACAATGTAATCTCCGGTTGCTCCACCCCAGGCTGCATAGGTCATGTAGTCTTCAATGCCAAGTATTGAGCCTACGGTAAAGTCACTCTGTACGTACTTGGTGGTTGCCCAGTCATCGTCGCTAATCGCCACAGCAAACAGCACTGGATTTGTGCCGCTAGTTTGGTTGTCTGAAGGGTCAATAATAATGCGTAGCTTATTAGTAAAACCTCCATCGTTTACGAAAGTTGGGGCCGGCGGCATGCTCGCAGCCATCGTATTACCTAGCCCAGGATTAATCCCGCGAGTTGTACCTAAAATTTGCTCAGATAAGTCAAAGCCCCCGAGCATACCGTAGAGCTGGTAATTTGTTGAGCCGCCCTCGCCCCCACCGGCGTTAAAGTCGTAGGCCTTAAGTTGGTAGGTACCGCTTGCTGGCATCGAGAACAGCAGGTTAGCTCCCACCAAGAGCTGCAAAAATTTTTTGATGCGGAATATAGGACGAGCATTCATATCCTGATTTTAGCGAAACTCAGCGATAATTGGGTCAACATTCGCCGGTATCGGCGTAGCCTTGCGGTCTTTCCTGTAAAACCGAGATGCTTCCTGCAACTCAAGGGCGTACGAACCTTGTTTTTTTGCTTTTACATCTATGTAGGCTATTACAGCACGCTTGTTCCATCCAGGTGGTGGCAAGGCGCCAGCAAAGGTAATACTGCCGATGGCATTATCTACTACAAGTCCTCCAGGCGGAATAACGTAAAAAGGGTTTAGGTAAGTATCTACCCCCAGCACTTCCATAGCAGTGGTATCAAATTTCCACCGCAACTTAATTGCGTTGATAGTAGTATCTGGGCTCACAATAACACGTAAGCGCTGCGTGGTACCCTGGTATGGCGAGGCTCCTGCGGGCGAGATGGGTTGACGAGGATCGCGTAGGGCATCCCAGTCCGGATTTGGACTTACCAGCACGCCAGGCCAGAGTAGTACCACTAAAATGAGTACTATCAGGATTCGATTCCAGAGCCTGATTTTCTGTATCTCTGGTACAGTTAAGCGACTCGAACGCTTCATAGACCTGTCCACTGTTCGTACATGATGCTCAAATCCAGGCCATTAATCGCACCTTCACCGGTAATGTCATCGTACCTGGTTGGGTCTACGGCATAGGTGTAATCCTGCATAAGTAGGGATAAATCCACCATATCTATCACACCATCTTGGTTAATATCGGCATTTGGTGTGACCAAAATTTTTCCAGCTGTAATTCCGCTCTCGCTTCCGCCACTGGTTCGCGCAACAGCTTCTACCTTGTGCTCAGCAATTGTTGTGTAGGGATCAAGATCGATCGACCACTCCCCACGAGAATCTGTAACGGTGCTGGTACTGATCAACTTGCCATCCACAATAATGACGAGTTGGGTGTTTGGAGTAGAGCCACCGCTAATTTTCTGGTACAAAAAGCGTTTTACTAGCTGCGTCTTGCTCATTGTTGGTGAAAGGATAATCCCCTCTTGCCTGGTTTGCTGCAAGCTAAGAACAACTGGATTTACCGTGGTAGTACCAGATACTCTGCCAAAACTATCGACCACAGCAATATCTATGGTCTGTTTGCTCTGTGGTAAGCCCGTGAGCACCTTGCCAAAGTAACCTGCTTGGTCAGATTCAGTAGTACCGATTAATATGCCGTTGCGGTAAAACGAAATAAGGGCGTTTGGCACAGCTTGGCCTCGCATCAGCACCGAGCCGTAGCGCAAAGGCACTTCGGCAGATACCGTCACACCTTGATCAATTGGATCAACTGTAGCAGCGGCGTACGTGACGCTGGAGGGGAACGAAAGTGCTAGAAAAATACCAAGTAGTGCGCCCCACCGCATTTAGTGTCCTTTCGTCAGTACTCTAATTGCTAAAGCAATTCTTCGGCGTGCAGTAATCAGTAAGATGAGTACAAGCACACCAATCACAACTGGAAGCCATGGGAAAGCAAAAAAGCCAACTTCGGCAATTAGTGGCTGGTTGCCTGCACCGAATACAGCAACAAATTTAGCGGTATAGTAGAAACCCCAAGGATTCTTTTCTGGCCAAATTATTGTCATACGTCGATCCTTGCCCGGAAACACGTTCTTGCCATCCAAAATTTGTTCAGCAACTTTTTTGCCGAATATGTTGTAGATGGCAACTGTACCAACCGGCCTAACGTTCACATTCCCCTCATTCTGCACGTATAGATCAAAAGCAATAGGACCATTATTGATATATTTATTTTGCATACCTGGCTTGAACGGATCATTACGACTAACCAACACGGTTTTACCAGGCTCATTGGTTGGTGACTCTTCCCAATCCCCGGAATACTGACGGGAGGTAAAGGATTTGACACTTGCTTTCTCGGTTACACTACCTCTAACAGTTAGGATCATTAGTGAACCAACACGCTGCACCACCTGTGCACCAGTAGTGGCTGAGCTCCCAACGGACTTTGCTTGGTAAATGATTGAAGCAAAGTAGCTACCCGGTGCGGCATCTTTTGGGATAGACAGGGTAAACTTTGTCGAAGTTGTCTGCTGAGGAGTAAGTGAGATTTCAGCATCTGAGAAAGCAAACCACTTGCTGATATTACCCGGCTCGTCCTCTTCTCCCTGATGTAGTTGTGGCACACCTTCACTACCCTCAACCGTAAAGCGCTCAACAACGGGAACATAGCGCACAAAGTCATTAGACTGGTTACGCAAGCGAATAGTTTCGGTAACCGTATCGCCAGGGTTAACGGTGATATCAAAGGATGGGGGTGTTAGGGTCAAACCAACTATAGTTGCATCAGCCGCTCGTGCCGGTTGCGTAAACTGTATACCAAAGAATCCTACCAGCAGAACAAGTACTGATAGCAGAATTCGAGTGAGGATGCGTCGTGAAGGCATGGTGCAGATTGCCAGCCGCCCCCAAGGCTGTCAAACGGGATTAGTAGAGCGGAGTTGCTGTGTAAACGAGCGTTGTCTGATAGGTTCCAGAACCAGTAAGAGCGCCAAAGCGGAAACCGTAAGCAATATCGGTAGTTTCATTAGCAACAGGCGTTGCACTGTATGCTACCTCAGATGCAGTATTACTGAAACCTGCGAATGTGTCAGCAGCTGAGAAACGACCAGTTGTACCCGTTCCGAGTGTGCCATCACTTGTAGTGTAGCCGAAAGCCTCGGTAGGAGTACCAAAACCACTCGGCGAAGCATTGGTACCTGTGTGATCGGTAATTGTTTCCGCAGGATTGATCAGGTTAACCATATCATCACCTGCAACCGTACCACGAGCAGTAACTGTGTAGCCCAGGGAAGCATTGGTGCTAACAGTTAGGCGTTGTGCGCAATAGTACGTAGTGGCAATACTCATCGTTGGCGGGAAGGCAACCGACGTAGCAGTAGAAGTACAGTTAGAATCTGGGGTAATACTGGTCTTGACTGCTGAAGTATAGCCGGCAACGGTGAAGGTAAGGGTAGGATCAACCACTGCACTAATTACTACACCACTCGTTACGGCAAGTGACACAACCACAGTATCAGTAGGCCCGGTTGAGCAGTCGGAGCCGGTATACGTATTGATTCGCCCAAAGAAGGTACCATTTGTTAAACCTGAACCGCTTGGGTTAGTAATTGTAGTAATTGGGATGGTGGCTGCAGTGGCAGTAGGAGTTTGTGCAGCGCCAGCTGTTAGCTTTAGATCGCCATTGACTGAGTTATCTAAGGTCCAGTTAGCGTTGGTTAAACCGCCTCCAGTAATAGTTCCTTTAACTGCCGAGGTGGTAGATATGCCCGTTGGTGCTGTAAACGATCCGGACGCAGTAGTTGCAAGCTGAATACGGATACACTGAATGGCAGTGGTACCTGGAAACGTAAAACCAGTGGTGTAGGTAACGCTGGTTTGACTTGGTCGTGAGTCGCTAATTGTTACACTTGCAGAGGTAAGGTTTGCAGCAAAAGCTTGAGAGGTATGCGAGAATCCACACACGACAGCCACACACACTAGAACGGCTGCAATTCGTTGAATTCTGATTAAGAGCATAGGTTTAGATAGTCTATTGGGCTGTATATCATATAGTCTACGCCACTACTCTAGGGCTTGCAAATACCTCGCACGCACCAAGTTGAAATAATGAGAGCAGATGCATACATCATTTTAGTTATTTTGTGGCATTACTAGCTGCCTTTTCCATCTTTAACCTGTCCAGCATAACCTGAAGCTCCTTGCTCTTTGTGGCTACCAGCCCTATCTCTGCTACTTTAATTGCCTTGTCATACTCGCGGTTTTCCTCGAGCATAAGAGCAAGATTGCTATAGGCTGCCAGGTACCTCGTGTCGGTACCAAACGATGAACGGTAAGCTGTTTCTGCCTCTATCAGGCGCTCCGAGCGACGAGCGCTCTCACTATATGCCCAGTCTCTATACATATTGCCGATACCATTCCAAATGAAGGCTGGCTCCGTGCTGCGCGGCAGTATAGATCGGAACATGTTAATTGCCTCTTCGTACTTTTTTAATCGGTATTTAACTAAGGACAGTTGCACCTCGTAATCTAGCTTTGTCTCTTTTTTGATTGCCATTTCGTAGGATTTCTCCGCTGTTGAGAGGTCTCCTTCATCCTTGGCTTTCTTGGCCTGCTCGGCTAGCTGGTCGGCGGTATAGTCAACCTGTTGCGTTGTGGTGAGCTTGCGGTACTGGAGCACGCCACCAATTACCCCTCCCCCCAGCGCAACCACCACAAACCCAATCACGATGAGCAGAACAAGCACAAGTAACCAGCGCCACCACATGATCCTGCGCCCACTGCTATGTGACTGCTTGGGGATTTTATTCAGCTTTGCGCTACTATCTTTGGCCGTCTCTTGAGCCGGCTGAGCAGGCACGGTGAATGTAGCTGCAGCGCTGGCCGAAGCTGGTCGCGCTTTTGGAGTTTTGCGAATATCCGTTAGTCGTTTAGCCATAGCTATAGCTGGCCAAGCCAGCCAAAGTTATTACGAATCTGACCAAAGATAAGATCGAGCAAGGAAATAGGTTGTACCGGTGCCAGCACTAAGTAGTCTGGGCTATTTGCTATGTTACCAGTCCGATCTCTGGCAACAATCCTAAAGTGGTAGGATTGACCCGGCTCAAGCCCTGGTATAACCAAGAACTTGGCTCGACTAAAGACTGTGTCGGTCTCAACTTTTTTATCGTATGGTCCGCTTGCACCAGGTCCGTACTCAACTACCACCTTACAAAGCTCCGAACATTCGGCCGAAACCAATACCTGCACCGTCTGACGGCTACCCAAGTCAATCGTAGTATCGTTACGTATATTGAGAATATCGGGAGGTGTACTATCGGGCAGTGTAGTAAAGCTGAGGGTTGGCGAAAGCGCCTGATTACCAAAGATATCCTTACCAAGCGAGGCCACAGTATAGTCAGCGGCGCTTTCTAAGTCAGTCAGCAGATAGGTGTGCTCTGTACCTAGCACATCATTACCGCCACTGAACTTTTTGCCAATAAAACTTTTGTCGGGGTGATTTTTAATCTCGTAGCGAATTAACTCATCAATGTTACTGGATGAGCGCCAGGTAAGCGTTGCGCTATCGGCAGTAATTTTAGAAACAGCAAAGTCAAAAATCTGGGGAATAACTACGGTGGCAAAAATCTTTTCGTCAGATTGCAAAAGGTTTCCAGCTTGGTCAACGCCCGAAACACGCAGGTAATAGGTAGTACCACTGGTAAGGCCTGTTAGACGCACTAGGTGACTAGTACTAAAGGCAGCTTCCTCCGTTTTGCTGTCGTATTTTGCTGTAGCTGTGCCCATCTCCACAACGGTAGTGCTAGAGGTAGAGGTGCTCCACTGCACCACAGCCGATGACAGCGTTACATCTGTTACAGAAAAGCCAGAGATAAACGGCGAATTTGGCGTAGAAAGCTGCTGTTCTGCGCTAAGAGTAGTATTACCTGATGCATCCCGAGTTTTAACGCGCCAAATATAGGCTTGCGATGGCTGCAAACCGGCGATCCTTACCTGGTGGAAAAGCGTTAGGTCATCGGCACGGCCGATGGCGTTTTCTGTTACGTCCTTGGTACCGTACTCAACCACGCTGCTAGCTACTTCATTTGTCTCCCAGGTAATTGTCACCAGACTGGCCGAATCAATGGAGATAAACGGTCCGGTAGTAATCACCGGAGGAACGATATCGCCCGGATCTGTCTCAAAGCTTTTTTCGGCAGACTCAACACTATTGCCATCAATATCTACGGAGCGAACCTTGTAGAAGTACTTAGTACCTTTAGTCAGACGTTCGGCTGGAACACTGTGGTTAGTCACATAGTTGGCCGGCAGCAGATCACCAAACTGTGAGGTGTAGTTGCCAGAGGTAGTACCCAAGAAAATCATGGACGTACTGGACTTGTCAGTCTTCCAGATAATCGTGGCTGTTGTTGTGGTGATAGAGCTAACAGAAGGTTGCTGCGTAATTATTGGTGGTATAGAGGCGGTTGCACTGTAAACAGTGCCAGTATTACCAAAGAATACAGAATCAATACGGTAGTTACCTGACTCAAACTGCACGGGAGCATCATCGGATGTAGAAGCAATGCTCGGCAAGAAACTGGCGAATACTAAGGGTAGTGCCAGCACAATCAGGCAGAATCCTCGCGCAAGTTGCAGTAGCGCCTTACTCATGGCGAATTGCTTGTATAGGATTGAGTTTTGCAGCTCGATTAGCCGGGTACACACCCGTCACTGACGCAATCAGCACGGAAAAGCCCAGTGCCGAAGCCAGTAGGTACCAGTTGTTAACGAACAACTGAGGAACCTTGCCTTCCGCAATGAGCGCGAGCACCTGGAAAATTAGAATGGTCAGATACTGAAAACCGAACGCCATGCCAATCCCAATAGCGCCGCCCAGTACTCCAATAAGTAACGCTTCCGTAAGAAACAGTCTGCGCACGTCAGACCGTCGTACGCCAAGCGCCTTCATAATACCAATTTCTCGGGTTCGTTCCAGAAGGCTTACCGTTAGGGTATTGAACATGCCAATACTAGCAACAATAATTGCGATCGCTCCTAGTACTCCCAGTGTCCACTGAATGTAGCTAAAAACAGTGTTAATATCATCCACTGTATCTACAACCGTTTGTACCCGATAGCCTTGTGCAATCACGGCGCTTGAAGCTGGCTCAATGTCGGCAATACTCTTTACCAATACCTTGATGTGCTCGTAGTTTGGCTTGTTCTTAACGTCAAGCAAGCTCTCAAAGTACTGCCGTGGTACGTACACAGCTGCAGCACTGGTATCTGCCACAATTCCCCTAACTATTACGTCTTTGATTGGCTGCACCGCGCCGTAGCGCTTGGCATCTGCCTGTAGGTCAAAGGTGATCAGTGGTGTCTTATTTGTATCAAGCTCAAACAGGCGCAAAAACTGGGTAGTTACCAGCATTACATTGCTGTCACTCTCGTTAAAGGGCACTCCCGTAACCACTTTGGAGCGCTCATCTAAACCAAAGTAATCGGGGTCAACAGCCACAATGGTTATAGAGGCACGTTTGTTACCAAAAGCAGCCTCACCAGCTACGGTTAGGCGTGGTAGAGCCTTGGCAATCTGCGGTATCTCTTTAACTTTCCCCAGCCCAGCCGCATTGAGTGGGAAAAAGTCGTTATCGACAGTGGTGACAGTAAACGACAGTAGGGTTGTAGAACTTCTGACGCTATCAATAGTCAAAACCCGTAAGCCAATCCCCAGAGTTAGCAGGTACACGAGCACAGCTACGCCGAACGAAATGGCACCAATGGTTAAGAGAGAACGTAATCGGTTACGACGCAAGGCACCCCAAGCCAGGGGTAGTAGATCGGTAAAGCGCATTGGCGCAACTCTACTCATGCTCCTCCTCTTCTTCTGGGTTGGTAGTCATGAGCGTGCCATCACGAATGTAAAACACCCGTGTAGCGTGCTTCAAAAACTCACGATTGTGGGTAACGAGAATAATTGTGCGTTTTTCCTGTAAATGTAGCCGTGAAATCTCCTGCATTACCACTTCAGCTGCTCGAGTATCGAGGTTTCCCGTAGGCTCGTCCACCAGTAACAGAGCAGGATCGTGCACAAGGGCACGTGCTAAGCTTACGCGTTGCTGCTGACCACCAGAGAGCTGGTTGGGGTAGTGACCTGCAAATTCGGCCAGACCAAACCTATCGAGCATTTTGTACGCCTCGTGCAAGCGCCACTCCTTAGGTGCACCAGCAAGCATCAGAGGAAAAGCAACATTATCTAGAGCGGTCAACGAGTCGAGCAGATTAAAGCTCTGGAATACCAAGCCGATTTCTTCACGGTGATAGATAGCCATCTCATCATCCGTAAACTTTTGGATGGCGTGGTTGCGAATACGAATCTCTCCCCTGGTTGGTGGCTCTAGGCCAGAGAGCATGTGCAAAAGGGTGGATTTACCCGAGCCTGATGGACCGTAAATTACAATGTACTCACCTTCTTTTACGCTAAAACTAATACCCTTAATAACCTCTAGATATGCGGCGCCCTGGCCATAGGCCTTGGTTAAATTGACTGCACGAAAAATCTCGCCCTCCTCGTAGGGGAGGTCGTCAGGTAACAGGGTTGGCATCCCGAGCTGGGCAGTAGGCTGTAAACTTTTGCCGAGCTCCTGC
>JAYRWT010000039.1:0-7052 GCA_041917855.1 Patescibacteria group bacterium
GATAGGTAGTTACATGTTCCCATGCATAGAGTATATCTGTGTGCACGCCAGAAACTGCATCCTCAATATGCTGCCATGGCGTGGACTCGGGCACGCTGATGGTGAGGTCACGGGTAGTCACTGGGAATGTCGGTAGACTTGCAAAAAAGTGTTGTTGTGGCGCGTTGTACAGCTCTTTGGTGGTAAAGCTACAAAAGACAATATTCCTACCACGTCGAATTTTATAGTCGGCAATTACCGCTTCAGGGATTACTAGAATTTCGGCACGTGCGGTGTTTTTGGCGATTGCTTCGGCAGCGGCAACGTACTGTTTAGCTTTTGCTACAAGTTCCTCATGTGAGAGCTTGCTCGAGCGTAGAAGTATAGAAAAACGTTCTTCTTCTGAATGGTCGGCACTAAATACATGCCCGACCTCAAATAAAGTAAGCTCTTCCTCATCTGCGTTAACTTCTGAAACTGACTCAAGGAGTAGCGGTAAATGACTAGGCACTAGGTGCGTATCATTACTTGAAAGCGGGTTAGCTAGCGCCAGTGCTTGCTTGCTCAACCCAGCCTTCATCAGTCGTGCGGGAGAGGTAAAGGGTGCATGAAGCACCTCATAGGCCCCAAGTGCGCTAAAGCCTGCGCGAATAGCATTTCGTACGGTAAATTGTCGGTTACGCTGGGGGGCCTTAACCGCACCCAACGGTAGTGAGGTAGGAATGCGTTCAAAGCCCCAGATGCGGCCAACTTCTTCAATGACATCTTCGGCAATACGAACGTCTTTGCGCCAGCTTGGCGGAGAGCAGCTTAGCTTTGCTTTACTGATGCTGCGAATACTAAAGCCAAGTTGCTGGAGGGTAACTTTTGCTTCGTGGGGAGGAATACGCACACCGAGTACATCGTGCAAATGTGTAAATTCAAGCTCGATAGTAGGTGTGTCAGCATGACCCCCACGGCGTTCATCTAAAATGGCTGAAATTGGATGTGCAGCCCCGAGCTGTTGCCAAAGCTCTGCGGCTCGCTTAAGTGCGGTAACAGTTAGCTCGGCATCTACTCCCTTTTCAAAGCGTGAACTAGCCTCTGAGCGTAGTCCTAGACGGCGAGAAGTACGGCGAATCTGGCCAGGCTCAAAGTGCGCGGCCTCAAGTAGCACCTGTGTAGTGCTTGGTTGAATAGCGCTACTCTTGCCGCCCATAATGCCGCAAAGATCTACAATGGTGCCCTTTGTGTCGGTAATAATTATATCGCCAGAAGCAAGTTCGCGCTGGCTCCCGTCGAGTAAGCTGAGTGATTCATTGGCTTTAGCCGCGCGAATGGTTAGCTCAATATTTTTACCATTAGTGAGCACCTCTGCATCGTACGCATGCAGCGGCTGACCAAGCTCAAGCATGACGTAGTTGGTGACATCAACAATGACGTTAATTGGCCGAATATTGCACAGCAACAAACGGCGCTGCAGCCACCACGGCGATTGGCTTAGGTTGTCTACTTTAAATAGCAGTGCAGAAAACCTTTCACACCCTGCTGAAGGATCAATGATTACCTTGGCTGCAGTAGTATCTGCGGCGTTACTCAGGCTAGCAATGGCAGGCTCCAAAAGTTTGCGATGCTCAAATGCCGCTACCTCTCGAGCCAGGCCAAGGTGCGACAAGAGATCTGAACGGTTCGGGGTAACTTCAAGCTGAAGTACAGCATCGTCTAGGTCTAGTGCCTTGGCGAGCAAGGTGCCTGGTTTAAGAGCTAGATTTAACGTATCTAGGTCCCAAATGTCGTGATTGTGTTCAGGTAGGGCAATACCAATCTCCTGTGGAGCACAAATCATACCAAATGACTTCTCACCTCGAATAGTACTCTCGCCAATGCAGAACGGCTCCCCCTGCAAAGGGTGAACTACTGATCCCGGTAGGGCGACCGCAACATGCATGCCCTCACGCAAGTTTGTACCGCCGCACACTATTTGGATAGTTTTGTCTCCACAGTCTACCTGGGTTATATGCAGCCTGTCAGCCTGGGGGTGCTTAGATAGTGATTCAATTCTCCCCACCACTATTTTCTCAAGCTCGGCTGAGTAATCGCGAAAGCCATCTAACTCCGACGAAGTCATTCTAAAGCGCTCCCCTAGTTCAAGAGGCTTGGTGTGTGTAGCAACGTATTCTGTAAGCCAGCGGTAGCTAATTAACATGGTGGTTGTGCATCAAACTGCTTGAGGAAACGCACATCATTTTGGGTAAAGAGTCGGATATCTGGTACCTGCTTTCGGATCATAATTGGACGTTCTACAGACGTACCAAAAGCCCAGCCGCGGTACACTTTAGGGTTTATACCAGCGCGCTTTAAAACATTAGGGTGAATCATGCCACAGCCAAGCATTTCTAGCCAGCCAGTATGCTTACCGGTACCTTGGGCATTCTTAAATCTAATATCTACCTCTGCACTTGGCTCGGTAAATGGAAAATGATGTGGACGGAATCGGGTTTCAACCTGATCGCCAAAGAGTCGCTTTACAAAGTATTCGAGTACGCCCCGTAGGTCTGCAAACGTTGTCTCGGTGTCTACCATGATGGCGTCTATCTGGTGGAACATGGCAGAGTGAGTCTGGTCTGACTCACGACGGTACGTTTTACCGGGGACTACAACTCTAATTGGCATATCTTTGCGCAGGTAGCGCGCTCGCATTTCTAGCACCTGTTGGGCGGTAGTTTGTGTGCGCAGCAACATAGTATCCGTAATATAGAAAGAATCGTGACTATCTCGCGCTGGATGGTCCTTGGCGATATTAAGGTTTTCAAAGTTATCTTCGTCAGAAACAAGTTCTGGGCCCTCTACTACCTCAAAAGAGAGGTCAGCAAAGATACCAACCATTTCTTCTATCATTGCGTGTATAGGGTGCAGTCGGCCAAAGGGCAGTGGCTGAGCAGGAACACTCATGTCAACCACCGGTCCGACTTGCTGTCGCGTAGTAGCTTCGTAAGCTTTCAGCTTGGTAGTAATCTCTTCTTTAAAGGCATTGAGTACCTGAGCACGTGCTTTTTTGTCGGCATCGGCAAGAGTGCGCAGCTCTTGCATGAGTAGGGTAAGACTGCCCTTTTTCCCAAAGATAGCAATGCGTAGCTCTTCAGCTGATTGTTGAGAGGCTATTCCCTCGCTTAGAGTGGAGCGGATTAACTCAAGATCGGAGTGACTCATGCGAAATACGAGCAATGGGTTTTTTCTCTGCCTGGAAGAAGAACTCGATCAAAATTGCCGCAGCAATCAGCGGGATAATGTCCCAGGCAGAAAGAATATGAATAAAGGTAAAGAAGCGGCTGATAACGAGCACGCCTGCTAGTAGGGTCCCCTGGCGCAGTGAAATAGTAAAAGGTCGGCGTAGGACGTGACGTTGCAAGGTAAGGCGCTTTCCTAAATGTATAGCAAGTGCGCATACAATACTGGTGCAGACCCAGAGTGATATAAAAAAAGTCCAGAGCACGGCTGTGGAGGCTTGATTGGGTACCACGGTAGTTGCGATGCTGACAACTTGCGTAGCAGCGACTACCCCAGCGATACCCAGGATAATAAGTAGTAGGCGATTGCGCTGCTCGGTTGACTCCACCTGGTTAGAATAGCATGTTTACCCTTGGTTGAGTAGCTCGTCCAGGTGTGCAGAATCCTCGGGATTAGTATCAAGCTCTAGGAATAGAGAAGGAATGGCGCGGCGCTTAAGGGCGCGTAGTAGCTCACGCTCATAGCGATGTGTAAGCTTGCGAGCGCGGGAAAGCATGGCGTCGGATTGCTCCATGGGGAAAAAACGCAGCCAAACGGTTGCCTTTTGCATATCTAGCGATAACGAAACTGAAACAACGGTTACCAAACTGCCTGGCAAATCCTTGCGGAGCCAGGCAGAAAGGTGATCGCGAATTGCGTCTGCAAGCTGCGCACCCTTGATACCTGAGCGGCTGCGGGCTTGAAAGAGGGGCATTGCTTAACGCTTGGACCACTGAGGAGAGCGACGTGCGCTCTTGAAGCCGAACTTTTTGCGTTCCTTGGCGCGTGGGTCGCGGGTAAGGTAGCCTGCGCGCTTAAGCGTGGTGCGGTACTCCTCGTCAACTTCTAGGAGAGCACGGGCGACACCGTGGCGAATAGCCTCAGATTGGCCATTAAAACCGCCTCCGCGCACGACAACCGTCATATCCATGCTAGCTTGACCTACAAGGCGCAGCGGAGCAAGGTAGACCTCATCTGGAGTTTCTACAGCTTTATCGTTAATGGTTACCTTGCCGCCGCCAGTTGGGTACAGACGAACTTGAGCAATAGCCGTGTTGCGGCGACCAGTTCCGTAAAAGTAGCGTTTTTGTTCTGCCATAGGAGTTACTTACCTGCAAGGTTAGCGCCGTGTGGGTGCTCTGAGCCTGCGTATACATGCAAGCGCTTCATCCACTCGTTCTGTAGTTTGTTTTTTGGAAGCATCCCCTTAACGGAGTTGCGAATAATAAACTCTGGCTGCTTTTCCATCATAACTTTAGCAGTGGTGGTCTTGAGGTTACCCAGGTGACCTGAGTGACGGTAGTACTTTTTTTGCTCAAGCTTTGCACCGGTTAGTACAATTTGTGAAGCATTGGTGATGACAACGTGGTCACCGCAGTCCATGTTCATAGTAAAAGAGACCTTGTTCTTACCGCGCAATAAATCTGCAGCGCTAGTAGAAAGACGGCCGAGTACCTGGTTTGCAGCATCAATGTGATGCCAGGCTGGTTCGTGTTTGCGAATGTCTGATGTTTTCATAGGGGTTACTCTGCAGCTTCTTCGGTCGCAGCAGCAGTCTTTCCAGACTTGCGAACCTTAGTTTTAACGGTGGTTTCCTGCTCGATAATAGTTTCGAGAGGTGTACGGATGATTACCAGCTGTACCTTCTGTGAGCCATCACCTGGGCGGAACCCGAGCTTGGTACGGCGAATAAAGCCAGAAGTTCGGTCACCAAAACGTGACGGCATGTCTTCGAAGAGCTTGCGCACAGCGTTGTCATCAAAGAGATGAGCTTTTGCGTAGCGACGAGCTGCCAGATCCCCACGACGGGCAAAACTGATCAGTCGCTCAGCGCGAGCAACAACAGCACGCGCCTTGGCGTCTGTAGTTACAACTTTTTCGTACAGCACAAGGCTGGTGAGCAAGTTGCGCAGGGTGCTATCGCGGTGGTCGGCTTTTCGGCCTAGTTTAGGGGTAGTCATGACAATCTATGGTGAAATTACTGAACGCGGGCCAGAACAATCTTAACTTCCTCAATGCCTTTCTTGCCAAGTCCAGGGATACCCTGAAGCTTGATGTCTGAAAGACGCATCAGGCCAGATAGAGTTTTGTAACCGGCTGCGGTGAGGGCGTGTACGGTACGACCGGATAGACCTGAGTCCTCTACTTTAGTCTTGGGATCAAGGCTGTGTAGAATCTCGATAGCGTCATCGGTAACAATCAGCTCCTCATGTGAGGTGGTAGCATCGCTAGATGCTGGCTCAGTGTTTACACCGCCTGCAATAGCGTTGTACTGAGTAGTAAGAATCTGAGCGGCCATAGTTAGGGCGTCAGAAGGTTTTACGCTACCGTCGGTGTGCACGTCGAGGAGCAGCTTGTCGTAGTTGGTCATGTTACCAACGCGGGTGTTTTCAACACGGTAAGAAACAGCAACTACTGGTGAGTACACACTATCTACGCTAATAACACCAACAACCTTTTCACGATCTAGCTTTTTCTCGATTGGTTCGTAGCCCTGGCCACGCTTTACACCAATACGGAGTGAGAGTTTGGCGCCGGCAGAAAGTGTAGCAATAACCTGATCGGTATTGACAACTTGGCAGTCAGAATTGGCGGCAAACGCCTTAGCGGTGACCACACCTGCTGACTTAGCCTCAAGGTGTAGCTCTGCGCTATCGGTGTTCAGCTTAAAGCGGAGCATTTTGAGGTTGAGGATGATCTGTACTACGTCTTCTTTAACGTGAGGTACATTTGAAAACTCGTGATCAACACCGTCGATTTGTACGTAATCTACAGCAGCGCCTTCTAGTGAAGAAAGTAGTACGCGGCGTAGAGCGTTACCGAGGGTGGATGCATAGCCTGGGAAAAGAGGCTCAATGCGGAAAGTGCCGATAAAATCGGTTTCCTGATCGGTGTGGGTAACTGGCAGTATGATATGTTCCATAGGAAGAAGCTCTCCTTTATATAGTGGTACTACTAGCGAGAGTAGTACTCAACGATAAGCTGCTCATTGATTATTGGGGAGATTTGGTCACGGGTAGGCAGATCAAGCACCTCGGCACCCTTGGTGGCGGACTTGATCCAGGTTGGAATAACAGCAGCCTGACCACGCTGTTCATCTACAAGCTTGGCAAGTTTTTCATCAAGCGAAACTTTCATACCTGGAAGAACTTGGAAAGAAGGAATGCTTACCTTTTTGCCGTTAACCATAACGTGGCCGTGCGTCACAAACTGACGAGCCTGGTTTTGGGTAAGGGCGTAGCCAGCACGAAAGACAACAGTGTCCAAGCGGGTTTCCAGGAGCTGCATAAGGTACAGACCAATGTTGTTAGACTTGGCAGCCTTCTCGTAGTACTTGCGGAACTGGCGCTCAAGAATACCGTACATGTACTTAGCCTTCTGCTTTTCCATGAGCTGTAGTCCGTACTCACTTGGACGTGAGCGACGACCGGTAGGGCCGTGCTGACCTGGCTTAAACGGACGACGAGTAAAAGCTTCTTCGTTGGTGCGAAGACCGAGCTTTACGCCAAGGCGGCGTGAGATCTTAATTTTTGGGCCAATGTATCGTGCCATGAGTGTAGGAATTAGACGCGACGCGCTTTACGTGGGCGGCAGCCGTTGTGTGGAAGTGGAGTAATGTCGCGTACGGTGTGCACAGTAAGACCGCTGGTTGCAAAGGCGCGTAGGGCTGCATCGCGACCAGGACCAACACCAGAGACACGGATCTCAACATGAGTGATACCCATCGGACGGATCTTCTCGAGTACGTTGTTGGTAATCTGAGTTGCGGCGTATGGAGTAGACTTACGTGCTCCCTTAAAACCACAAGAACCCGCGCTAGACCATGC
>JAYRWT010000040.1:0-27306 GCA_041917855.1 Patescibacteria group bacterium
GATTCTTAAAGAGGCAGTGGAAGAGTTGAGCGACAAAGTTTGCCTCGTCTTCCGTAACATGCCGCTTGATCAGCTCTACCCAATTCACCCACATGCCACAATTGCGGCCCAAGGGGCACAGGCAGCCAGTCTACAGGGTAAGTTTTGGGAGATGCATGACCTGCTCTTTCAGAATCAAGAAGGACTATCCGAAGAGAAAATCGTCGAGCTTGCTGAGAGCCTCAACCTTAATATGGAGCAGTTTGAAGAAGATTTTGCCAGCGCAGAAGTGGCCGAGCAGGTGGAAAATGACCTGAATAGTGGTAAGGACAATGGTGTAACTTCCACACCAACCTTCTTCCTTAATGGTGAAAAAATCGAGAACTCTCGCGATTACAACGCACTGCTCCAGCTACTGCGTAGCTAAGTGCACCTGCGCAGGGTAGCACTTAGTGCGTGCCAAGTAGGGCACTAAGCACGACCATAATGCCGTAAACCACGGCAAAGCTGATAAGAATACCCGCCGGTATGATCCAAAGTGGTCGTTGATCGCGGTGGCTAATGCTGGCGTAGAGCTGGCGTAGTACTAAAGAGGCAAACCCACCGGCTACGATAGGCAGGGCAATTTCTGGAATGCGCACAGAGCCCAATGCCAAACTCACCAGCATTGGTAGGGTGATCCCTGCCAAAGTTACTGCGAGTGATGTGCGTACAGCCTCGGATGGACTTAGCTTTGCAACCTGTACCAGGTGACCAAAGCCTCCAGCCTGCTTGGGTGCTTCATGTGCCAAAATAAGTAGTGCTGCGGTAAAACCGGCGGCTGGGCTGGCCAAAAAACCACCGACAATAATCGTGCCATCCATGAGAGCATGGATAAAATTAGGAAAAATGTAGGGTAGGGCACGTGGGTTAAAGGACTTGGTGTCACAATCTTCGCAGTGACAGTCATCATTCGCTCCATGGAATGTGTGGTGTACCAGCATGTCGATAGCACCAAATACAACTAAGCCGAGAAAGAACCAACCAGCATAGGGGACAGCCGGAAAGCCCGCCTCATGCGCTTCTTCGAGTAAGTGAAAAAGTTGATACAGCCCTGAGCCAACTGCCACGAGTAGTAGCCAGTAGCTATAGGTAATCATGGTGGCATGGTGCTTGCGGCTCACCACCAACGGTATGATTGCAGCTAAGGAAACAATGCCAAGTGCGATCAAGTAAAAAAGAATAGTCATGTGCGGGGGCTAAGGAGCGGTAGCCAGAAGCGCTCGTGTTAAATCATGGATGTAAGCAGTGCGACGAGGTATATCGGGGTAGCCGCTACCGTTGGTCATAATTACCAAAACGTAGGTTTTGTTGTTGCGAATAATGATCGATGCATCGTTCACTACATCTTCCAACTCGCCAACTTTATGGTACACGGTGTCGGTACTCGAAAGTGCTGCAGGGATTAGGGTTTCGTTAAAGGTGTTCTGCAGGTAAGAAAGCATACGTTGCCGACTACTAGCCTGGAGCAGCTTGCCAGAATACACGAGCTCTATCAGTTTGGCAGCGTCGCTAGCACTTAATAGGTTCCGCTCTAGCTCGTAAGTAGTAAGACCCAGGTCGTTACGCGCATAGGCCTCAATCTGACTTTTACCAAATTTTTCGAAAAAAAGCAGCCAGGAATCGTTGTTGCTTTGGCGAAGTAGCTGTTCTAGTTGCCAGTTTACATCATAGGCACCGAGTAACTCGCTAAGACTCAGGTTGCCAGCATCAACCTGGCGAAATGCATAGTGTCCGGTGATCATTTTGGTGACACTAGCTGCCACTAGCTTAGTGTCGGCATTCCTGACCAAGGCGTTATTACTCGTAAGTTCGCGAAAGTAGTAGCTAGTAGGTATATCTTCGTTTTTACTAAGGAGTTCGTCTACGGAGATTGGGGGGACCTCATCATTCTGTACAGCTGCCAAGGCTTCAGTCGAGGTTTTGTTCGCTACGTCTGATTGGCTGTCCTGAGATGCGGCATCTGTACCGCTCTGTAATACTCCGCGCACAGAAAAGGTAGTAACGAGTGCCAGTACAAGAAAAAGACTGGAGATAGCTAAGCGATTTAGCCGGTGACGCCTGCGCCCAAAGATGCGCGTACGTCTACGTATTTGCCTCATACCTTGGTACAGAGTTAAAATAACTGTGTTTACTAAGCCTAACTAGCATCATATGAATAATCCTAGCATGAAAGTCTTTATCCCTGCAGGCATCTTGCTGGTACTTTCAGCTGCATATGTCATGGTTATGCAACCTAAGGCTAGCAGTACTGTTTCCAAAAATAGCAGTACTCCCACATCTCAGCCAACAGCTTCTACCGATAGTCTTGCGTCTGCCAAGACGGTAGATACTTTTTCTACTCAGCTGGAGACTGACCTAACAAAGGACATGGATTCTGATCTGGAGATGCTAACCACTGACGATTCAAAAGACTATGACTCAACCGTGGGCGCGGAAGAATTCTAGTAATTTCGAACGAACTACCTATGAAAAACTTTCTCTTTCTCCTCATCGCTGGATCAGTTGTACTTGGGACTACAGGCGTTGCGCTTGCCCGTGAAGACGGTGAATCCAGTAGTAATAGCGGCAGCGGCCGTCGCGTAGAGGCGAGTGCCCGTGCTATCGAAGCTACTCGTAAACCCGAGGTACGCTCAACTCCTCGAGCTGCAGCAGAACTCTGCCGCAAAACAGAAGAGGTTGAGTCACGCGCTAACGAACTTAAAAGCAAGTCAGAATCTACCCGTCTACGTGAGCAAAAGGTAGTAGTTGATCGCCTGACAGAGCTAAGAAAGAAAGCCGACAAGGACCAAGACATACGCCGTGAAGACCGCAGTGCGCAGGTTGATGCCTTTGGCGCTAAGTTTGAGCAGCGTGCCACTACCGAACCACAAAAGCAAGCCATCCGCGATTTTGTGGCTGCTGTTAAGCAGGCAATTGCCGTTCGTAACGCAGCTGTAGACGCTGCTCAGGCCAAGTCTCGTGCTGCAGTAGATGCTGCCCGAGCAGAACGCGAAGCAGCTGTTGCTGCAGCTAGCCAAACCCGTGATACCGCTGTATCTAAGGCCATTACCACAATTAAAGAATCTTGCACCAAGGAAGACCGAGTAAAGAACGCTAGCGATAGCGCTGCACGTACGGCTCAGGAAAGCTTTAGCGCTGCAGTAAAGACGGCTAACGAAACCTTTAAGGCAAAGATTAAGGCTGCGCATGAGACCCGCAACGCAGAGGTTAAGGCAGCACAAAATGCATTCAAAAAGTCGCTTGATGCAGCAAAAAAGACGCTCAAGGCAGCTATTGGTGATCTAGCAGAGGCAAGTGCAACACCAACAGCTGCAGCAACTGCCACAGCCACCCCAGCTACAGAGGCACGATAAGTTCTGACCAAGCGTCTAGGAGAGAAGGGTTTTGTAGACATAGCGAAAGGCCACCCCAGGTAAGGGGTGGCCTTCGAGTTTGAGATCAACTTCCGTTGGGTCGTCGTTCTCAGTTGGTTGGAGGAGCGCTCTTGCGGGCGCTGGTGTCCTTGCTCTGGAAAACTCCGAGGAGTTGAACCATCGCATTCTGGACTGCGCGCATTTCCAGGTTGCCGCCATCGGACTGTTGCTGCTGAACCCGGATCCCTTGCGATCGCAGGAGACCGGTAGCTACCTGACCGAAGACGTCGTTCTGGAACTTCGCCTTGCCCACCACCTGGTAGGTTGCAATCGACTGCATCGTGTCTCGCTTGATCACTTCCGCGATCAAGAACACGTTGGCGTTGGTCTCGCTGAAGTCCAAGTCCAGCCGTATGCCTCGGAAGAGGCTGAGGCGGCTTAGGCTGATCTCCAGATCATTGGCAGAGCTCGTGCGCTGTACTGTGACCCGAAGGATGTATTCGGCCGCAACGATGGTGCCGGTTTGGCTGACCGTTGCTTGGTTTACATCTGGGTTGCCGCGCAGCCTTTGACGCTCACCGCTTTCACCTTCAATCTCATCCAGGCTGGACGAGGGTAAGGCTCTGAGTCCTGTAAGCACAGTTGAGAGGTTAGGTCGAAGCCAGCTAAGCTGCTCGCCCCAGCCGCGGCGCTGTGCGCTGCGGCTTCTGCGGCCGTCGGCGTTACCCAAGTCGACAACTCGGATTTCGACCGACTTTCCTGCCCAAGCAAAGTTGGGCTGGAGCTGGTTGGCCTGGACATTAACTTTGTCCAGCTTGACGGTCACCCGCCCTGGCTGATCGCGCTCTACTTGGAGGCGGTCTGCCTGGGCAAGTGCCAAGGTTGTACTGAGAATGACGAAGGCGGTTAAAACCGCCGTTTTCAATGAAGCGTTCATGTTGATCTCTCGCATTTTCGGTGCCTTTCGGTACCTCAAAATGTTGGCAAGATTCTAGCACAAAACGGCCCTTTTGTCAAGGGTGTATATGGCTCACAGAGCCGAGTAGAGGAGTTATTTCAGGTGAGCGAGTAAGGCCTCTTTGGCTGCATCTGGTAGTAACGGGAGGTCAGGCAGGGTATCGAAAGAAACCCAGCGTATATCCCAAACCTGGCCATTGGGGGTAGGCAGCGCGCGGTCTGGGTCACCACTAGGGTCAAAGTTGCCGTAAGCTTTGCTGCAGGTGTAGACGTGCTCGGTAAGCAGGGGGTTTCGTGGGTTGGCAAAGGTGGCAAGCAGCGTTAAGCCTTCAGCTACCAGGTTAGTTTCCTCGGTAAACTCACGAGCAGCCGCTGTTACAGCATCTTCGCCAGGTTCAATCTCGCCACCTGGCACGGTGTAATAGATTCTGCCGTTATTCTCGCGGTAGCCGAGCAGCACAGTCTGCTCTTCCTGATTTACGTAGAGAACGCCGGCTCGAGCGTGGGGAGTGCCTGGTGTGCGCATAGTCACCATAGTATAGCGTATCTGCTATACTAACAGGTATGAAAATTACCTCCGCACTTATTACCGCCGCTGGATTTGGTAGCCGTTTCTTTCCGTTAACCAAGAGCGTTCAAAAAGAAATGCTGCCGGTTTTGAATAAGCCAGTACTCGATTACTTGGTAGACGATTGTATTGCCGCTGGAATTACCGATATTTACCTTGTAGTACGTGCCGACGACGCCCTGGTTCAGTCCTACTACACAGAGCAGCCCCAGATTAAAGAGCAGCTCAAGCGCATCGGCACTGAACACAAGTATAAAGCGTTAGAAAGTCTGCACAGTAAGGCTAGGTTTACCTTTATTATTCAGCGACCAGAAGATGGCTACGGCACAGGAGTGCCAGTAAGGCTAGCTGAGCAGTATCTAAAAGATCAGCCCGGGTTTTTGTACCTTACTGGCGATGACTTTATTCTGCACGAGGGTGAGGGATCAGAAGCTGGTCAGCTCGTTCAAACCTGGGAAGCTGCCGGTCGGCCACTAGCTGCAGTTACCGCACAGAAGGTTGCTCCTGAGCAAACTCACCGCTACGGCATTCTACAGATTGCCGAATCTGACGGAAGCACTTGGCTGCAAGGCCTAGTCGAGAAACCAGCCCAAGGGACAGCACCATCTAACCTGGCAAATATCAGCAAGTACATATTTACACCTGCTGTTTTTGATGCCCTACGTGATCAGCCTGTACACGAGATAGCTCTAGAGCTGTACATTACCGACACCATCACTACGCTTACCCAGCAGGGTAAAGTTGCAGTTCACGTTCCAACTGGTCAGTACCTAGATTGCGGGTCTGTGCCTAGCTGGCTAAAAACAAACCTTACTGTGGCCCTCAGAGATCCCGAAATTGGCGCTGAAGTCCGCCAGATGCTCCAAAGCCTTCTATGAGTGTGGCGGCGCCCTTAAATTGGATTGAGAACAGCCAAGAGGCGCTTGCGCATAACCTCGCTCAAATCCGTAGCCTTACAGGTCAGTCTGTAGAGATAGCTATTTGTGTAAAGGGTAATGCGTATGGTCACGGCTTGGCCTGTCTTACTCCGGCCATTGAGCAGAATAGGGATGTAAACCGTGCAAGTATCTTCTCGATTGAGGAGGCCGCAGTTTTGCGTGACTACGGTTTTACTAAGCCTATTCTCTGCATGGGTTATGTGCCAGAAAGTCAGCTAGATGCACTCTGGGATTTGCGGGTTGAGCCCTTTATCTTTGATCTTGAGCAGGCACGCGCCATTTCCGAGACAGCAGCTAAGAGGCAAGAACCAATACATGTGCATATAAAAGTAGATACGGGCATGACTCGCTTGGGTGTGTTAAGTGCCGATCTGCCAGCCTTTTTAGACGAAATTTTGGCAATGCCGGGCTTAGTGATCGCCGGTATGGCCACACACTTTGCTAGTTCCGATGCAGCAGGTGACAATCCGCAGCTACAATCGCAACTTGCGTTGTACCAAGCAGCGCGCACTACAGCAGAAAGCCGGGGTCAGCATAACCTTTGCTACCAGGCTAGTAATAGCGCCGCAATCGTCCGATACCCGCAAGCCCACTTTAACCTGGTGCGACCAGGTAGAATGGCCTATGGTTACTTGCCTGACCGTCATTTTCAGCAGGAGTACGCTCCACAACTTGCGCCACTACGTGAGATTATTTCGGTAAAGAGCCGGATTATTCAGGTTAAGAGAGTGCCGGCCGGCACCAGCATTAGCTACAGTGCTACGTACACTACCAAAGAAGACTCGACCATCGCAGTATTACCAATAGGTTACTCAGACGGTGTCTCCAGGTTTCTTGGCAATCGCGCAGACGTACTAGTTGGAGGCATGCGCTGTCCTATTCGGGGCAAGATAGCCATGAACGCAATGATGGTCGATGTATCTGCTGTACTAAGTGCGCAAGTAGGTGATGAGGTAGTTATTCTAGGAAGCCAGGCAGGAGGCACTATTAGTACCTACGAGCATGGCGTACTCTGTAATACGCTGCCGTACAACGTTCTCACTGCTTTTCAAGCGTATATTCCTAGGGTTTTAGTAGCATAGGAGTACTTTCGGGGCTGCGCGGTAGCAAATGGCCTAGCCGCAAGCAGCAAAGACTAGCGGCTCGTTTTTTTGATGTAACTAAACCAGAAAATCGTTACCAAGAGCGTGGTAAGGTTAGAAACAAGGCAGTACGGGCAAAGGTAGCCTAAGGCAAAGTAACTAAAGTAGAGCAGACGTAGGGAGAAAATAAAGGAAATTACTACTAGTAAGCTGAGTACCCAACGTACCCAGTTTGCAGGTTTAAAGCCTAGTAGTAGCCCAACTCCAACCAGTGCCATGGTTTGGTAGAACATGACGCCTATTAAGCTCACTGGAAAGCCTAGAAACTGCGAGTACTTACTTTCGGCTACCTTGGCGCAGTTAATGATTCCATCAGTGCTGCAGGCGGCAAAGGCGTTTGCATCGGTTTTGGCAGCGATTTCTTTGAGGTGAATCAGAATAGAATCTACCATACCGGCAACTGCGGCAATTACCAAAATAATCAGAATAACTTGTAGCGCACGTGGTGCCACGTTACGAGAGAGAGGAATTGGTTTCATGGGCTGATTCTAGCAGCTAGCTGTGGTGCCCGCCACGTACCTCTACCTGGCCATCTAGTTTTACGTACTTTGTGTAGAACAGGTAAGTGGCAACAATGAACATGCTTTCGCTCCAGCCGAGGGGTGAATTCTCGTTGTGTACCTCACTGTGCGAGTAGTAAAGCTCGGGAATGTCACCGACTGAATCAATGGTGGCCATAGAGCGCTGCATGTACTCCTCAGCCTTTGGCTTATTGCCCATTCGTTCATAGATAATCGCTAGCCAGGATAGGCCAAAGGTCCACTCAGCCTCTTGAGAGTGACCATCTACCTCATCACGGTTGTAGTAGTAGTCATTCTTGTAGCGTAGTACGCCCAAGTCTTTAACCAGGTGATACTCAATATTGTCTAAAATCTGATCACGTTCCTGTTCGGTAGTCACCTCATAGGGGTAGATCAAGGAGAGGAGGGCAAGGTCGACAAACTTTTTTTCAGATTCTCTAGGGAGTAAAGCACGTAGAGTGGCTTCGCCGCGCTCGATCAGTCCTTCAGGTACGGTGATAAAGTCTAGGTCGCGCACCTTTTTTAGTCCTGCCACACAGGCGCCAACAGAGGAAGCGTGCACCTCTAGGTCTTCTTCCCACATGCCGTTGTCTACATCATGCCAGTACTCAATGCTTGCCAAGTAGTCCACCAGTTTTTGAATGATTCGCTTGTCGTCTGCTGTTTCAATGAGGCTAAAGCTGTCGTGCTGTTCAAGCTCGCCAATCTTAAAGAGGATGGCGCCGATGGAATCATGTTGTTTCCAGCCCCACTCTTCCCAAAACTCATCAAACGTATCTGGGTTAAAGCGAGGGTGAATATACTCGTGGTTATTCTCAGGCTTAGACTCAATCGCCTTAGTAATCTTGTCTTCGTGCTTAAGGAAAATATCGAGGACGGCGCGATAGGTTTTGCGTACAACGTCCCAGCGACCTAGGTATTCAAAGGCGAGACATTCGTAGAAGTTATCACGTAGCCACGCCTTGTCGTAGCCAGTACTCACGCCCTGTGGTGATGCCAAAAACAAACCTGACTTATGCTGGAGTCGCTCCAGGCCTTTCAGGTGTTCTTGAATCAGCTTTTCGTAATCAATGCGAACCAGCGGCATGCGAGAGGGGGTTAACGGCGCTTGTTGTCGGTGCGGTACATATCGTCAACGTACTGGTTGACCATGCGCGTGCTCGAGAACTGAGGAGCTACGGTGGCAATTGTTTCTTTCATCATAGAAACCCAGAGCTCAGGGATATCCTGCTTGTCGCGGTGGTAGTACACAGGTGCAATCTTATTCTCGAATAGACCGTATATGTGAGTTTCTGCTTTATGAATTGGTAGTTTGTAGCCTATGCCGTACCAATCAACCTCCCAAGCCCAGCCATCGGGAGTAGTAAACTGTACAGCGCCGTTTGCACTTGCCTTCATGCCACTAGTTCCAGAAGCCTCTAGACCAAAGATAGGGGTGTTAAGCCAGACATCTGCGCCTGCAACAAGTTTTTTGGCGAGATCAATGGAGTAATCATCAATGAAGATAGCGTGACGCTTAAGGTTATAGTTGGCCAGGTACTCAATATGCTCAATAATTTGCTTACCCTGGGTATCGGCAGGATGAGCCTTTCCGGCGACAATAACTTGGATTGGTCTCTTAGAGCTGAAAAGTAGCTTTTTTAGGCGCTCTATATCGTTGAATAACAGATCAGGGCGTTTGTAGGTGGCAAAGCGACGTGCCCATACAACGGTAAGAACGTTTGGATCGAGAGTAATGCCATCGGTGTCGTAGATATGCTGGAGCAGCTTGTTCTTGAGCTGCATATGCGTCTCCCAAAGTACCTTGGCAGGTACTTTGCGCAGATCTTTCCAGGCCTTTGGATCTGCAGTGTTGGTTCGCCAGGTGGGTACGTACTGGTCGAGAACTTCTTGCAGCTCTGGTGCAATCCATTGCGGCATGTGCACACCATTGGTGATGGCATGTAAGCCGTACTCTGGCCAAATCTTGCGAGCTTCTTTGGCGTGTACTTTACTTACCGCGTTTGCTTTACGAGACATGCGGAGAGCAAGCATGGTCATGCTGAATCTGCCATCGCCTGAATCACCAAGGTTAAGGACGGTATCAATACCTAGGCCGGTGTTGTAGGCGTAGCTACCCAGGTACTGGCTGACAAGTTCACGGGGGAAGGTGTCGTTGCCGGCAGCCACGAGAGTATGGTTGGTGAATACGAGCATGCTGCGAGCTTCGTCTAGGCCTTTTTGCAGATCGCCATTGTGTTTAGAAGTGTGCAAGTCCTGGGCGATTTCCAGGGAAAGGAAGGCGGAGTGTCCTTCGTTCATGTGGTAGACAGTGGGCTCAATGCCAAGACGCTTGAGTGTGCGATACCCACCTAGTGCTAGGACAAGCTCCTGCTGGATACGCTTTGCTTGGTCGCCACCGTAGAGCTGGTCGGTGATACCGCGGTCAGCTTCGCTATTTTTCCAGTGGTCAGTGTCTAGGAGTAACAGGGCGTTTTTGCCAATGGGGAAGCGCCAGATTTGCGCGTACACTGTGCGATTTTCTACTGGAATCTCTACCAAAATAGTTTCTCCCTTTTCGTCAACAGCAAGCTGCAAGGGAACTTCTAGTGGGTTGGTCTCGGTAATTATCTCGTGCTGACCTTCGCTATCAACATACTGATGGAAGTAGCCCTTGCGGTAAAAGAGACCAATGGCAACAAAGGGCAGTTCCTGGCGGGCTGCCTCCTGGACGATATCACCGGCTAGTACGCCGAGACCGCCGGAATAGATTGGGAGCTTATCAGTAATGCCGTATTCTGCACAAAAATAGGCGATACATGCGTTCTCTGCTAAAGCAGAAGCCCCTCTTTTCTGATTGCGCTTGAACATTTCCTTCTTAGTATACGGGAGCTACATCTAGGCACGCAAGGCTGTATACTGGCTATATGCTTAGTACAAAGCCTGCCGCCCGCCGACACGCCCTCCTAGAACTAGTTGGCTGGTTAGGTGTGGGTTCTGTTGTTGGTGCATATCTACTCAATACTATGGGGCTAATTACCGCGAAAGACCTACTGTTTTTGCTCATGAACGGCGCAGGTTCCATTGGGATTATGACGCATGCATTTCATCGTAAGGACTACCAGTCGGCGGTACTCAACATTATTTGGCTAGCTATTGCATTAATTGGGCTGTTTTACTCTATTGAAGGGGCAAGTGCGATGCATCTACACTAACTACCGGCATATTACCCTCCGAGTTAGTATCTGCAGTAAACCAGTTCGCTAATTACAGCGATATTACACGAGTCTTGTTGCAGCTAGACCACTGGTGTAGCATAAATGTGATATGGAAACGCATCCTTCCTACGAAAAGCCGTTGAATAAAGATCTACAGAAAGAGCATCGCTTGCATCGTATTGTTGCGGGTAGCGCTTTCATTTTTGCCCTGAGTATTTTGCCTGTTGCTCAGTATGTCCTCCTGCGAAACCAAACAGCTGCACCAAAAGATAGCATTGCTACCCAGGAGCGGCGTTACGGTGCGGTTGATCCTATTGCTAGTGGTACATCTGACCAAACCCTTACCACCGGTGAGCAGGGCCAAGTTGCAGGCGTTAGTACAGAATCTGAGGGGGTTTCTCTGGACACTGAGCTCGTTTTTCCAGCCGATTCGCAGGCCTGTGCTAGCGCAAAAACCTCTCGCCTTACCGAGCTACGAACCTGGGCAGATGCCTATAAGGCTACCAAACTAGCTGCCTTTGAAAAGACAGTGCTGCCATATCGAGAGGCACTGAAAGTACTTACCGGAGATGCTACAACCGTTGCGCAGGAAACCCAGGCAATCAATCGCTTGATTGACGGTGAGTACCAGCCTTACCTAACCGACCTTGCTCGCATTGAATCCGCAGTGGCGGCACGTCAGTTAGCTATTCAGGACACTGTTTGCGGTGCTACGCCTAAACCAGTGGCGGATTCAGTTAAGTAATCTTTTAAACTCAGAAAAAGAGTCCCTACAATTGTGGGGACTCTTTTCAAATTAACTAGGCAGCGATACTTTGTCTGATCTGTGCGAGCTCTTCAGCATGAGTAACTTCAGGATTATGTGCTCCGCCTGCGGCCACTACGCCGTCAGCGCCATGTACGATGGTTGCCGTATGGCGCTCTTCAAGGGTGGCCAGATCAGAAGCCAGAGCTTCGTCTAGGGCGCGCTTTAAAACCTGTTCGCGCTCAGCGTCAGGCATGTCAGCTGGAAGCGTATCGTTCACCTGTGCGACGTAACTACGGTAGCGTTCTTCAAGTTGTGCTTGCGTTACGGCCATATTACTTCTTCTTACGGGTGAAGTTGCTTTCTAAGTTGTTGCTAGCAGCCGCATCATTGCCAAGATTTTGCACCTTGAGAGTAATGCCGCCGTTTTCATAGCTAACGGCGAGGCTATGCTTACCTGGTTCAAAGTTTGTAATTGGTTCACCGTTTTCGTTACTGCCGCGGTTTACCGACACTGTAACCTCGTTACCAAACCGCTGCTTGAGCAAGCTTTCGGCAACGGCCAGTTTGTCTGTATCGTTAGCAAACTCAGTGCTCTGCGCCCGAGCAACTGCGCCGAGGGCTTCGAGCTTTACCGAGGTATCAAAGAGGGCGTCAGAGGTAGCTTCTGGTGTTTCGATTTCGCCATCGTACTCAAAGGTGGTCCAGGCAGTACTCTCCTTGCCACCTCGGTCGATAGTGCTGATACTGTTGCGGATATGGCGCTCAAGCTCTTCCGGAGGACTAGCTTGTAGCTTTAGTTGCAGACGCTGAGCCTCGGTGCGTAGGGTGTTAATCTGTGCTGCAACAGGTAGATCACTGCTGCTCATGCCTTTGTTTAGGGTAACCTGCTCGAAGAGTTCCTTACGCTTCTGCTGTTCGGCTGCGGCAGTACTAACTTCATCACTCCTGCCTTCTGGCGCACTGCGCTGCTGGTTACGTTCAAGTATTGCTTGTGGGATGGTATTGCGGCGCTCAGTTGCTGCTGTGGTTTGCGGTTGCTCTTGAGTAACCGTTATTGGTGTGTTGAGTTCTTGGTTGCTTGCGCCTGCTTCACCAACATTCGCTGTGTAAGTTTCTGAAGATGTTCCACGGGAGAGTAGCAAAGCAGCCTCATGTGGAGTAAAGCCAATCTTGAGCATATCGGTGATCATTTCTAGGTCTGATCCATCGGCTTGTAGCTCGGCAATAAAAGCGGCAGTTTCTTCACCAAACTTGCTGGCCAGAACTTCATTGCGTAGCTCTGGGACAATATTGTGCGTATCGAAGAAGGCGACAACTTGGCTGACCTCAGTAAGCAGCTCAGGGTTTTGCATAAAGCGCTCATAGCCCTGGGCTACTAGCTCCATTTGGCTCAGTGGCTCGGCATCAACTGATAGATTCTCTGCCAATTGATCGGGTGCCGCTAGCTCTGCTGTAGGTTGGGCTGGGTTGTTTTCGATTTGCTTCGCCTGGGCAGTAGGCTCTGCAATCACAGGAGGAGCAATGACGGGAGGGGGAGTAATATAGCCAGCCTCAACTGAGGTAGGTTGTGCGGCTGTAAAACTCAGCTTGCCATCTTTAACTGAAATGCTCTGTGTAACATTGGCATGTGCCCTGTAGGCATCGCTGAACTCTTGCACTGCTTCACGTACTGATTTTGCAAAGGTTACAACTTCGCTACGGTCAGGCATGGTCTGCCAGCGCTCTTTAACGCGGGCAACCTGCTGGCCAAGAAAAGTTCCAAAACGTGAAGCAGCACTGGTAGGATTTTGGTCCAAACTAAATAGGTTTTTGCTATCAGCGTCGATACTGAATTCAAGCTCTTCTAAGCTTGGCTGCGTGGTATTCTGCTGAGTTTCTGGCTGCGGCAGAGAATTTTCTGGTTGTTGTGGTACAGCAGGTTCAAGGGTAGCTCGTGCCATCTCGGTTGCGGGCTCTGGAAAGGCTTCACTGGTTGGGGGCGTACCATTTTCTGGAAGAGATGTAGTATCGGGGACAAACTGGTAGCCCATAGCCTCTAGCGGATTTTGCTCCTGCGCTGCCTGTGCCTCTACACCGGCGATTTCTGGTTCAGATGTAATCGTCTGGCTTGTCGCAATTGCAGCCTCTGTGGTAGGGGGAAAGCTACCTGGCTCGGGCATTGCGCTAATTTGGTCAACAATGGCAGACTGGTTGCCATCGGGCATGTCAGGTAGGGCGGCAGGTGTAGTAGCTACCGTTTGAATCTCGAGTGTGCGCCCAGATGCTGCGATCGGTGCTTCATTCATGATGCGTATAGTATAGCGCTTGTTGTGTGAGGAACCTAGCCGTGGTAGTGATGGAGACTTGGCACGTTTATCTCTGCTAGCGCGGCTACGTACCCACCGCCGCTAAAGCCCTGTACACCGCAGCCCCAAGAGGTACCGTCACTGGCCGAAGCAATCTCACCGGCACAGCCCAAAATGTTTTGCCAGAGCACCTCACTAGTGCTAGAGGTAATCAGCTCCTCAATTTGTACCGAAAACTTTTGTTGGTTGCAGCGCCACATCGCCAGGGCTGCCAGGTTGTTTACAAAGAACCAACTGTCGCCATTGTGATAGCTGCGGTTGTCCTGGCCAGTGCTTACTGGCTGAAACGCAGAATCCACACGCTCCAGGCTCGTTAAGCCACCCCAAGTGGTAGCACAAGCCGCTGCTACAACTTCCATGCAGGACTCCCACTCGGACTGATTGAGCAGATCGGGTTGCAGTAGGTAGGCCAGGAAGACGTTAGGGCGCTTGCGCGGGTCAACCTCCTGGTTTTCTTCAAAGCCATCTACAAGGTAGCCATCGCTGTAGTAGCGGTGACGAATGGCGTGCATCGCTTCTTGCCATTCACTGTGCCAGCGCTGTGATTCTGTACTGTCATTTGTAAGTTCAGCCAAGAGCTGTAATAGGAGTGAGTACATGGCTTGGATTTCAATACGGTAGCCTGTACGTCCGATAGTGTCCATCCAAGTAGCATTCCACCCAGAATGAATCAGGCCGCTTGGGCTCTGACGCTCGGCGCGCAGCTGGCGGACAGCTTCTACAAAAAGTTTGCGAGCAGATTCACGGTCGCTTTCTTCTAAGTTTACTAATCCGTGTTCGCGGATAAGCAGTGCTAGCCAGCCGACACCGTCTGCGCAGGTTGATCCAGATCCGGCAAAGGTGGGGAGTTCACCGTGCAGAATGGGCAGGGTTAGGTAGCGGCGAATCATTGCTATCTGCTCTTCAGGAGGTAGGCCAAGAGCAGTAATCAGCTCGTCACGACTCCAAATTTGGTGGAACCACGGGTAGCCAGCATAGTACCCTGCATCGGTACGTAGCCACCAGAGCGATTGCTGTACAGCAGATTTAGCAACCTCCACAGCAGAGGTTTCATGGCTGCTAGTGCTAGGTTCAATATTTGGCTGTGCCCATGCTGCCCAGCTGGCAGCTGCAGCTTCCTCTCGAGTCCAGGCGCCACCAAAGGATAGGGTTTGCGCGTGGGTTGGTGGTAAGACAAATGTGTAGCAGCGGTCGGGGTAAGAGTTGCGGGCGGCATCACGTGGGTAGATGGCCTCCTGCCAGGTGGCTGCAGCGTGCAAATCTTCTACCAGGGAATTGCTGTACTCCCAGGCTAGACCGCGAATATGTAGGTAGAGTGTACGTTCTGCCAAAAAAGGATCAGTGTAGCTAATCAGTAAGCCATCGCCATAGTGCTCAGCGCTATAGATGCGTTCCGTATCGGGCTGTGCGTAGATCTCGCGCATATCCAGTGACAAGCGAATCGGTACACCAATAGTGCAGAGCATACGTAAGCCACAGCCTCCGCCAGGAATTTGGAAGGTGGCAACGGTGTTAGGGAAGGCAAGCTGGGTGCTAGCCTCGCCAATTCGCATGGTCTGGGGGGCCAGGGCCGCACCAGTGCTATCGAGAATCTCAATCCGCTCTAGTAGTTTAAACATGCGATTTGGCTGGGTGTCGTAATCAGTAAGGTACAACCCCTCGTACCTACTTTGGCGACGTGTGTACTGTGAGAACCAGCCTGCAGTATTGCGTAAAAAGAGGGCTACCGGTGCGTGTACATCGGCACTAACACTACCTGTACTGCGGAGGTGTTCAATGCGCATGCTTTTTCTGTGGCTTAGCTACTTCTCCTTCTGGCGTGCTGAGGCCAATGCTGTAGGCAGCTACGTAGGTCTGGTAGAGCTCTTTCCAATCAAAGTGCTGGACTAGGTCGTAGGCAGCCATTCTCATACTTAGGCGCTCTCGATCGCGGGTGCGCAGATGGCGCTCGAGCATTTCAGTGAGGGCCTGAAGCACAACATCATCCGAAAGACCTTCACGTTTGAGCGGAATAGCACCCTTACTCTCTGGGTAGCGACTCTGAATCGCCAGGCCAAATCCGGCTAGATCACTGGTAACGGCCGGCACACCCATGGCTAGGCTTTCCATTGGCGTGTAGCCCCATGGCTCATAGAGAGATGGGAATACACCTAGGTCACAACCAGCTACTAGGTCGTAGAGACTCTGGCGGAAGAGCTGATCAAAGCCATCGAGATACGTAGGTACTAGAACCACCTTTACCCGGTCTTCTTCTCGGTTCTCTAGACCAAATTTGCGACAGCAGGTGAGCATGCCATCGTGTTCAGGATCACCTAGGTCGTACGGGCTAACCGGAACTGCTTCATACTTGGGTAGACGGACTAAAATCTGGTCTATGTCGCTACGTAGACTCTTAGGTAGGAGGCGGGTATCGGTAGAGGAGATGCCCTCGTTTGTCCAAAGGTGGCGGTAGAGCTCTAGGTGCTGTAACTCGGCCATCTCACGCAGCATGCGGGAAATGTGGTGACGGGCGGCCAGCTGGAAGGAAACCTCTGGGCGCAAGCGGCGAGCATCACCCGGTACAAATAGGAAGGCAACAATAGTGGAGTCAGAATCCTCAGACTTGAGTTTAGTGTTGAGCTCGCCTAGCGACTGCAGGTATAGGTCATAGCCTTTGTTGTGCAGCTCATACCTGCCCATGGTGAACTGGTAGGTTGTACGATGCAGATTAAACTGGTAGCTCGGGAAAAAGTAGGCGGTGACAAACTCATGAAGCTTTTGGCGCATAGCCTTATGCTTTACACAAAGCTCGTCAAAAGCCGGAAACATGGTGCTGTCTAGGCCGTTCTCGGTAATCAGGGTAGGAGTACGCTTTAAGAATGCAGTTGCTTCTCGACCAGTCAAATCACTTACCGTAGTAAAGACTGTACTCAGGTTTGCGGCGATAGCCTCTAGCTGGTGCTTAGTGACCACGTTGTATTTTTTGGCAGCCTCATCTGGATTGACCGAATCAATGTTGGTGTAGATATCGGTGCCTTGAGCAGTGAGGGCACGACCTAGTACGGTGGCATGGGTAGTAAAGGTAGTTTTAATTGCGCTGGCGCCATCAAGCGATAGGGTCATAAAGGTACCAGCTGTCCACCACTCATGGCCATGAAAAATCAGCTGCTTGTCGGCAAAGTTGCGGTGCATTGCCTGGAGCAGTTTTGCAACCGCAATTGACCACACGAGGGGCTGGCCAATATCCCAGTAATCTATGCCAAGAGTTTCAATGCCAAACTTCTCCCAAAAGCGACCCTTGTAGCTATCAAGCTGGGGGAGCAGTCCTTCAAAACTGAGCAGAATGGTGGTAGGGTCACCATCGGTAATCCAAGTGCCAAAGTGAAAGCCAATTCCCTGCCCAGCAAGCTCATCGCGCACAGGCTGCCAAGGCTCAGGAACATCGGTTTCGTGGAAAGCAGGGTTCTGTGAAAGGTAAGGACCAACGCATACATAGTTGTCGGCAAAAGCCTGCTGCGCACGCACAATCTTGCTGGCTAGGACAGTATGGATCCCACCAATCTTATTGCAGACCTCCCAGGTTGCCTCACAGAGAAAGGCGTTCTCAGGTAGCGTGCGTTCAGTTGCCATCTTAGGCTGCCTCTTGGTGCTCAACCGGCATGTTCACTGCGTTCTCAATCTGGGTAGAGGTAAACAGTGTGCCGCGGATAAACTTTTCAATAGTAATTACCATGCGCAGTGGGGTGGCATTCTGACGAAGCTTTTCAGCAAAACCTCCTTCTTCAAACACTCCTTCTACCCAAGCTGCAAAGTCATTCTTGTGCTCATTTACATGAGTGTGGAATACCTCTGGCTCGCTCAGGTTGATGGCGGTTACCAAATCTTCCAGACTGAATAGCTTGTCTCCGTTGCACAGGACAAACGACTTTTCCTCTGGAACTCTAAAGTGGCGCTTGTCGTCCACGCCTTCAAGTAGACCCATACTCCTCCTTTGGGTGGCTCGTGTGGGGCGAGCAACTCTGTTACGTTTTGTTTAACTTTATGAACAAATGTACAACTCTATTATATGCCGCCTCTCGACAAAGGACAAGATTTAAGGTAAACTGCTTGTACATTCTCGGCAGGAAGCACCTGCTCAAGGAGGAGTGGCGCGGGCTAGGCTCGCGCATTTTGTACCAATGATCGTTAAAATTCCGAGGCCCAGCATTGGGCCATTACAACACAACCGAGTTGGCAAGGAAGCCCTGCAAGGTCTGATTGCACAACTACCACCTCGTAGTATTCGCCTAAATCCAGAGCTACAGACAAGAGCTTGGGAAATTGAAGCCACACCAGACTTGGTCGCTTTGCACAATTACCCCAACTTGTCCGTCATGCTGGACACGCGTAAGCCGTACCCCGAAGGGTACGTTCTCTCCGCAGTTGCTCCCTGGCACCTCCTACACTGCTTGGAGGAGCTGCGCCGCAGCTACGAGCTCGCTCCGAGCTCGCCGCCACATAGCTGGATCTTTAGATCGTGCTTAGTGCGGTTTGGGGAGTGGCATGCCCATGGTAAGTTTTACCCCAAGATCTACCATGACAAAGATGGCTTTGGGCTCGGCTATGTTAGCAGCGGCTATGCGGATGATGCTGTGAGCTCTCGCTCAAACAGTGTGTGGGCGGAGTTTCCGGCTTCGCCGATCTTGGCCCCCACAGAGGTTGTGCCAAGCACACGAGCCGTTCTGGTCGAGGCTTGATAGGTGGTACTAGGGTAAAATACCGGCACATGCCTAGTAGTAGGAGTTAGCCAACAACAAATGGCTGAATGCCACGAGGAAGCTTGTTGCGCATTTGAAAAATTCCTTCTTCCTATGCAAGCTAATGCGTGGAGAAGAAAAACTGGAGAGCAGTTGGCCTGGCGGCTAGCTGCTCTTTTTTGCTGCCGCTGATTTTTTGGCCAGAAGCTTTTTGAGAGAAGGCTTTTTTTCTTGCTTCTTTTCTATTGTCTCGGCGGAGGTAACGTCTATGTGCACACTGCGTCCCGCTGTTTTTTTGGCTGGGTGCTCTTTTAGTCGTATCTCTAGATCAGTAAGAATGTTGCTCATGATCACATATGAATCGTGGGGAGAATCATATACCGAGAAGTACTTGTGGACATCGCCGTCTGACCAGTACTTAGTACACATATAATAGAAGTGATCCGAGGTCTGCAGCTTACGCCACTGATGCAGCAAATGCTCGTCATTGAGTGACTTGAGCTCATTCTCAAATTTATAGACCCAGGCAATGGCGTTGTCCTGCATGGGATTACCGAGCCAAGCGGATAGATCGCGCTCGGTATCTGCCCACGAGATAGAATCGGGGATGTCAATTTTGGCAAGGCTTGGGGTGGCGGCAATAACCTCACTTGGTGTAGCAAAGCCAAACTGCGGGTGGCGCCAAATAGCTTCTGGCAGAGAGCGGAAGAAGTCAAAAATACCGGTGTCTTCCCATTGGTGCTCACCAATAGTTTCGTAGTCCATGAATAGATTAATGGTGTCGGCAGCGCCATCTGTTTCATGTACCCACTTGGCAAACTTCTCCGAAGTCAGTGGCCAACCGCTCCAGCTACGTTGACTAAAGCGAAAGGCAATATCGTCAGATAGTTTGTAGTTCTTTAGCAGTAGCTTCATGCCGCGGCCATTGAACGGCTCGTAAACAAAGTTTGGGCTGCGCCAAGCCAGGATTCTATCTACGCCCTCGGTGAGCATGCCAGCAAAGCCCATGTCTTCAACCATGTCGGCAATGCCGTTACTGTAGATAAGCTCGGTATTACGGAAGATGTGGGGAGTAACACCAAAGTAGTGCTGGGTGGTGCGGCGGTGCAGCTCTACCTGCTCACGAAACTCTGTAGGATTAAACAGAGCAGCTAGGGAGTGGTAGTAGGTCTCGGTTAAAAGCTCAACATGACCGGTAGCTACCAGTCTCTGGAAGCTATCCAGAACTTCAGGGGTATATTCTGCAAACTGCTCCAAGGCCACACCTGAGATGCTATACGCAATCTTAAACGCGCCGTTGTAGCGTTGAATAAGCTCTAGCATCAGGGCGTTAGCTGGTAGGTAGCACTTATCCGCAACCTTGCGACAGATCTCGCGGTTTTTAGCTTCGTCAAAATATTCACCAGATTCACCAATATCAAACACACGGTAGTGACGCATGCGGTACGGTTGGTGTACCTGAAAGTAAAAGCAAATATTTGGCATCTAGGCGTGACTTAGCTTGTGGCTGTGAATCACGTCTTGGTAGACATCACGCATAACCTGAGCAGCTTGGGTCCAGGTTAGATTGAGTAGATCATTTTTGCCGCCTGCAATTAGCTGGTGCTTGGCGTGCGGGTCGTGCAGTACATGTAGTACCGATTTGGCCATGTTGTGCACATCCCAGAAATCAACCTTGATAATGTTATTAGATACCTCTGCTACACCGCTCTGCTTTGAAACAATAACTGGTGTACCGTTCTGCATGGCCTCAAGGGCTACAATACCGAATGGTTCAGATACCGATGGCATAACAAATACGTCTGCTAGCTGGTAGGCGCGGTCAACGTCGCTACCGCGCAAGAAACTGCTGAATAGAATGGTGCCGGTGAGGCCGAGCTTGGCAGATTCTTCAATCATGCGCTTCTCCATATCGCCACTACCAACCATTACAAACCTCACATTTGGATCGTGCTTGTGCACCTCGTTTGCGAGCTGCACAAAGTAGTCTGGGCCTTTTTGCATGGTTAGACGACCCATAAAGAGTACGATCTTGTGGTGCTTTTTAATCTCTGCCAGATCGAACTGCTTTGGCTGCTTTTTGTTTGGGATGCCGTTATAAACAACCGAAATCTTAGAGCGAGGTACGCCGTAGTACTTATGCACCACTTCCTTGGTGTAGTGACTAACCGCTACCACGCGATCGGCGGCATTTAAGCCGGCGCGCTCAATGGCGATAATGCGTGGATCTCCGTGTTCGCCACAGCGGTCGTACTCGGTAGCGTGAATTTGCGCGATGAACGGCGTGTGGCGACCATCGGCTGCAGCAACCTTGCGAGCGGCCATGCCGCCATAGTAGGTGAACCAGTCGTGAGCGTGAATAACGTTGAAATGTGGGTGCTTCTTAGCAATTTTAGCAGCGGTAGTAGCGTACCAGGTTGCCTGGGCGTGTGGGGAAACAGGAACGTGGCCCTGAAAGTGCTCGACAAGTAGGCGCTGCTGTTCGCCAACAGCAAGTTTTGCGCCATACGCTAGCTGACGCACAATTTCTTCCTCGCTCATGTCGGTACGCGCAAGGAGCTGTTTAATAACATCGTCACTGGCGTAATCGGCTGCACTGACCACGCTCATGTGATCGTAGGTGGTGTCACCGAAAGTCTTTGGCAGTACAAAATTGATAGCAACACCATGTTCACTCAATCCCTCGGTCAAGCCTAAACAGGCGGTTCCTAGTCCGCCTGAATTCCAGGGAGGTAACTCCCAGCCCAGCATGAGAACGTTGATTGCCACTCCTTATATCCTTGCTACATTGTTGCCAAAATACCGTTTGCACTAACTATACGGAATACAAACCTGATACGCAAGATTAAGGATTATTTTTTAATCTGGTTACAGAAAGAGGGATGACAATTATGCCTTACAGAGCCATTTTTACAAAATGATGAACTACTTAAACATTATTCTTAATCTTAAGCAGATTGAAATGCACTGGGGAGGAATTTTGCCGAGCGGCGTCCGGCTACATCAGTGTTTTTCATGCCAATCTCACACTTGCCTTTGACGCAATGCGCTACACTAGCTACCATAAGATCACCTTACCCACCGTACTTGCATATGCGTATTCCCACATTTCTCTCCGGCGCACTCGCAGCTCTTGTGCTGCTAGCTGGCGCTACCCCTGCACTTGCAGGCAAGCCATTTCTTGATTCTGGTGCACAGCTCGACACCAAGGATCCGTACAAGTCTGCCCAGGTTATACCGGATATTTCAGGCAATCGTGCAGTCTACGGAAAGCTGCAGGGTCAAACACCAGTTGATATCTACACCTTCACACCAAAAGAAGACGGTGAGCAAACCTTTGGCCTACTTATTCGGCGTAGTGAGGTTCAAGAGCTTAGTGAGCCAACTCTTATTCTGATTGATCCTACCGATGCAACTACAGCCAAAGACCTAGGCATACCACTTCCAGGTCAGGAAAACGAGTACCACAGCGCCGTAATTAAGGCCACCGAAAAGAACGAAGATACCAAGGAGTTTCGTACCTACAACGAACCTGTACTCATGGAGCAGTTTGCCCTGGTTGCCGAGCAAGCTGTTACGCTTAAAAAAGACACAAAGTACTACTTAATCGTGCTTGATCCAGGTCAGCGTGCGCAGTACTACGCAATTCGTCTGGGCACCCAAAAAGCCTGGGCTTTTTCCGACTTCTTTAGTTCCTTTGGTTCATGGTGGAAGGTAAAGCTAGGTCTGTATGGCACAGATTCTGAGTTCTCCTTTAGTGTAAACAGCCTTGGCCTACTGCTTTTCTGGATTGGCTTCGCCCTGCTAATGGGAGTTTGGATGCTACACGGCTTGTTTGGTCTACTTTCAGTCAAGCAGCGCTCTGCGGCCTACCTACTGGTAAAGTTACAGCCATACGCTCGCTGTACCATATGGGCCACCCTCTGGTTCATGCTGGTAGGTGGCTACATTTATGTTCGCATGATGAGCTTTAGCGGTCTGGTGTTCCTGCTCACCTTGCTATTTGTCTACACACTCGTTGTTATGCTGATTACTACCTTCAAGCTCTCACCACGTCTCATGCGAGCCGAAGTGAGTAAGAAAGAAGCAGTACTACCAAAGGACGACCAAAAGTTTTTCTACGTTACACTCATTTTAGGTAAACTCGGCCTCGTCGCCCTGCTCGTTTTCACCCTCATGCTGACTGCACGCTAGGCAAACACAGTGCCCACACAAAACCCTTCCGTAGAGGAAGGGTTTTTTGGTAAGGAAAATTTTACTGTCTTTGGGAGCCTATTTTTATACCTCGATGGGTAATAGAAAGGCGCTGTCTTTGACTAAAATTCTTGCGCCGGAGGCCACAAAATCTTACCGTTTTCGTCACGCACAATAATGGCGTTAAATGGGCAAATTTTTGCTGACTCCAGCACCATCTGACGTAGCTCATCTGGGCTGATACCGCCATCGTTACGCAGATTTTCAATGCCAACCTTCCCACCTTGGGCTAGCGTATTACGCGGATCATCTGAGTTTAGTCCATTGCTAGTAAGGAGCACTGCCTTAGACTCGTCATCGATCTCATAAAAAGGGTAAACCAGGCAAGCGGCGGCACCGGTGCATAGGTCACGATCAACTTCTACGGTAGCAACTTGGGCTATGTCTATATCTTCCATATCAATTTGCGCTGGTTGGTTTAGCTGATGGGTTGGCAGTAAAAATAGCAGCTACATCCTGAAAATCAACTGGCTGTATGGCTACAGGCACGTCTCCTTCAGCAAGTTGCTTTTTAGCGGGCGAAGCTGCAACCTGCTGGTTAAACTCGTAGCTAATTAACCAGGGCTCTTTTGTGTGCTCCTTCAGGAGTTTTTCTACGAGCATTTTATGCTTTTTCTCGTTGAGTTTGTCGCAGTGAAACTTATATTTAACGTGCACTAGCACTAGTCCTGCTTCGGCGGTGTGAATCTTAGCCTGGCGTAGCGCCTGTGCCAGGGGAGCGTTGTCGGCGGCGATCTCGTGTACTACCTCTTTCCAGGCTTGGCGAATATTGGCGGTAAAGGTTTGATCAGTTTTTTCTCGCAGCTCAACTACGGGTACAGCTGCGGGTGGAGGCGTGCTGCTTGGCTTTGGTACAACGACCTGTGCCAATTCCTTTTTGATGGGGGCATGTTCTGTAAAAGATTGGGTGGAGCTAGAACTATGACTGTCCGCTGGCTTACTACTTATAGAGTCTATCTTGCGCTCTAATGGGGTGGCGGTTGTAGACGTGCCGGATGAGCCTGGGAAATAGCATGCCTTTAAACAGGCGATCTCTAGAGGTAGTGAGGCGCTCGGGCTACTTTTTTGCAAAATATACGCCTCGAGTAACTGCTCTAAAAAGTAAGTGTCGAAGGCGCTAAGTTTTGTATCTGAGCGTATATCAGAAATAAGCGAGGAAATGATTGCCTCATAACGCTTAGCCGGGCCGGTTGCCTCGCGGGCGAGTAGAGTGCGTACCGTGTCGGGTTGCTGCGCACGCACCGCAGCGAGCAGCTCGGCACGAGCGGCGTCGGAAATTACGCCAAGGGATTCCACAACAACATCGACGGTCAATGCATCATGCAGTGTCATTAGCTGCTCAAGTATGGTTTCGGCGTCGCGGTAGCCGCCATCTGAATGTTCAGCAACTAGTGTCAGGGCAGCAGCCTCTGTCTTCCACTTTTCCTGCTTGGCAATGTGGCTAAGTTTACGGGTGATATCGTCTACAGATCCACGCATAAAACTAACCAATTGGCAGCGTGACCTAATTGTAATTGGAACCTTATGTAGTTCCGTAGTTGCGAGTATAAACACAGCATGTGCAGGGGGCTCCTCCAATGTTTTAAGCAGCGCGTTAAATGCATCGCCCGTCAACATATGTGCCTCATCTATGATGTACACTTTGTGGCTGAGCTGGATTGGCGGGTACTGCGCCTGCTCGCGCAGAAGGCGGATATCCTCAATGCCGCGGTTAGAAGCAGCGTCAATTTCAATAAGGTCAGGGGTGTGACCTTGAAGCATAGCGGTACACGACTCGCAGTTATTGCACGGTTCACCGTCTTCGCTTCGCTGCGTACAGCAAATAGCGCGTGCAAAAATACGGGCGCTGCTTGTTTTGCCTGTTCCGCGTGAGCCACTAAAGAGATAGGCGTGGGAAAGGCGTTTTTTGAGCAGTGCCTGGCTGAGAATTGTCCGAGCCGTATCTTGGCCTATCAGATCAACAAAACGGTTGGGGCGGTACTGACGGTACAGTGTCATGCGCTTAGTATAGCCCAATGAATGGTATAATAAATCAGTCTTAGCTCTAGGTATCGAACACACAAAGGGGGATGGCTTCAACTCACGAATTTCTGGATCGCATACGGGCAGCCGCATCTATCGATGCAAAAGAGGCTGGCCAGCTTTTTGATGCCATCTGGCAGACAATCGGCCGCGAGCTCTCAGTGGGAGAAGAAGTCGATGTGCCTGGTTTAGGTAGGTTTTTAACTGAGAAGGAGCCAGGTGGACGTCACACTGAGAACGGCGAGGAGCGCGTTACGCTGCCAAGCATTGAGCTAGTCTTTGAACCTGCTTCGGTGATTATTGATACTATCGTAAAAGCACAAAAAGAGCGTCCAGACCTCTTTGCACATAGCCACGATGACGACGATGATGAGCGCGCAACAGAAGAGATAGAGAAAAAAGAAGCGGGCACATCAGATTCTAACCAAGAGAGCCTTGAAGGAGTAGCAGATAAAAAGCCTATCAAGGACGAACGCCCACTCGGCCGCGCCTCGAATATCCAGTTCAGGGAGTTTATTGGCAAAAAGATTGATCGAGCCATCTTGCAGCTTGTGCCGCAGCCTATTGCCGTACAGTACAGCGCTGCCCCGGTAGAGCTTGTCGATAATGTGCTTACAGTGGCCATGATCGACCCCGAGGACTTTGAGGCGGTACAAATTATTCGTAAGCAAACTGGTCTTACGGTTAATCCAGTGCTCACTTCTAAAGATGACATTGCCTACATTCTTGATCAGTACACCGGACTCCAAGCCGAGCTACAAGAGCTGGTAGATAGTGCAGACCTCGGTATTAGTGAGAAAGAGCTGGCTGAGGCGGAAAAAGAGGTGGCAGGTGAAAACTTTGAGGAAGATGCGCCAACCGCCAGGATCGTTTCTTCTGTACTACGCCGCGCCGTAAAAGAGCGGGCATCAGACATTCATATTGAGCCCTACGAGCATAAGCTCGTTGTGCGATTTCGCCTAGATGGCGTGTTGGTGACGCGTGTAGAGCTACCAAAAGAGATTCAGGCCGCAATTATTGCTCGGCTGAAGATCATTTCTACCCTCAAAATTGATGAACAGCGATTGCCACAGGATGGACGTTTTTCGCTTACCGTAGACAATCGAGAAGTCGACTTTCGCCTTTCAACTATTCCGGTAGTATTTGGCGAGAAGGTGGTTATGCGTATTTTGGACAAGCAGTTTGGTATTCGTCAGCTGGGTGAGGTTGGTTTAATGGATAAAGGGCTAGAGTCGATTAACAAGAATATCGAGCGCAGCCACGGTATGATCTTGGTTACCGGACCAACAGGTTCTGGTAAAACCACCACACTCTACGCAGTGCTCGGCAAGCTAATGGGTCCAGAGGTAAATGTAATTACCCTAGAGGATCCAGTGGAGTACCGCATTGAGAGCATTAACCAGAGTCAGGTACACACAGACATCGGCTATACCTTTGCCGCAGGGTTACGCTCGGTAGTGCGTCAAGACCCAGATATTGTCATGCTTGGTGAGATTCGTGACCGTGAAACTGCTGATATGGCTATCCACGCCGCGCTTACTGGTCATATTGTACTATCAACTCTGCACACCAACGACGCTGCCGGAGCCTTTCCTCGCTTGATTGATATGGGTATTGAGCCTTTCTTAATTACCTCTTCAATTCATACAGTTGTTGCACAGCGCTTGGTGCGCATTCTCGACCCTGAGCACCGCTCTGAACGTAAGCTAACAGGTTCGGAACTCGACGAAGTACTAGAAGAGATTGAAAAGCTCCCAGATTCAACACGTAAAATGCTCCAAGATGAGGGCATTGACCTTAAGCACCCTACCTTTTACGAGCCGGTAGTGGACCTGGCCAATGGCATTAAGGGCTTTAAGGGGCGCATGGGGGTATTTGAGGTGCTCGATGTAACAGAAAAGATTCGTGATCTTGTTGCCCAGCGTTCTTCAGGAGAAAAAATTACCGAGGTTGCCATTAAGGAAAACGAGATGCTGACCATGCTCCAGGATGGGCTAGTAAAGGCAATGCGTGGCATGACTACGCTGGAAGAAGTCTGGCGAGTAACGAAGGAATAATATGGCTAACTACATCTACAAAGTTAAGAGTGAAGATGGCCACCTAAACCAGGGCAGGGTGGCAGCAACTAACTACGCACAGGCCCTAGCTCAAGTTAAGCGTATGGGTACTGTTGTGGAGCTCACACAGGAGAAGGTCAAGTTCTCGATTAAAATCGGCAGAGGACCAAAGCTCTCGCTTAAAGATCGAATCATCATGACGGAGCAGTTAGCGGTAATGTTACGCGCAGGTATTAGTTTGCCCCGCGCTCTACGCGACCTGCAGGAGGAGAGTAGTTCTAAGCAGGTACGTGAAGTACTTTCGGGCATTGTGGTAGATGTAGAGGGTGGTGTGCCATTTTCTACAGCACTCTCCAAGCAACCTCGCTCTTTTTCTAGTGTGTACTATCAGATGGTTAAGGGTGGTGAGCAATCTGGTAACATGTCAGAAATCCTAACAAAACTTGCGTACCAGCAGCAAAAAGACTA
>JAYRWT010000041.1:0-8278 GCA_041917855.1 Patescibacteria group bacterium
AAATTTTACCAAGCACTCGCTCTTTTACTTCTGCGTTACTAACGTTATTTAAGGTGGTACCTTTTTCTTCTGGTACAGGCTTAACCTTCGATGTAGGATCAACTGGAAGACCTGCTGGCGCAGCCGGAACCTCGGTAGCTTGGACCCCCCTATCACAGGTACTGACACAGTAGGTAGCTGGAGGCATAGTGCCATATGCGCCACCACTTAGCCGTTTTGGAAGTAGCTCGTGTGCCCCAACCACCCCACCACTAGCTGAATACGAGCCGTATAACATATCTGGCTTTACCTGTGAGCAATCAGCTGTTGCCTGAGAACCAGCCGCACACCCTGTGTAAAAAATTTCACCATACGCGCTAATATTTGGGTTTGGATTTGAAAACAGCCAGAATGAGTCCTGAACATAGCACGTATATGCAGAGGCTACTCCAGTCACAAGCAAACTTGCGCCTAGTCCTGCGAGAGCCAAGCTCATCATTCTGACCATTTTGCGACGACGCATTGCCCAAATGGCCAAGATGATACATGCCAGCACTAGCACTAGTAACGAAACACCCAGGGTTAACCAGCGCGCCTGGTTGCGTATGGTGACCGCTACGCTTGTTGCAGTAGTAGCTAGCTCAGTCTCAGATGAATCATAGAGTTTGATCTGCAAACTATTTATTTGTATCTCACCTGACCAGGTAGTAACTGGGATAGTTACATCAAGCGCACCATTTACCTCGTTAACCGTCCCACTCATACTTCCAACTACTTTCCCATCACTCAGTAAACTTATTTTTCCTCGCACTACCCCTTGGTTGCCGCCTGTACTGGTGACAAAGGCGGTAACAGGCACTTTTGGCGTTAATCCAGAATAGCTGACTGGACGTACATCGACACGGTCAATACGCACACCCGCTACCATTCGATCGATTTGTGCGGTTGCTCGGACAGCGAGCTCATCTTGTTTTTCATCTAGAAAGCCAACCTGCATAAGGTAAAGCTCTCTTTTTTTACCTCCGGTAAGTGTTGTAGAAACAGGAACAGAAACGGTCGAACTGGCAGGGATTACAAGTGACGGCCCTTCTGTGCTTGAACCAACGGCTTTTCCTTGTCCATCTACTACTGTAACAATTGGCCTAGCCGAAACTGGCGTGGTAGTAAGGTTTGTTACCACCATAGTGCCTGCTATAGCCGTATCTTTGTCTTTCACTTGCCACGGCGAGTCAAAGCGACCACTAATCTCACCCAGCTTTAGGGTGCTTGCAGCAATGTTAATTTGTAGTTTCTCTGATTGCTTTGCAAGTGGCAGTGTGGCAACAGCCCCCGCTACTACGTCATACTCACCCTGTTCTGCGGTAACCGCTAGCTGTAGTGGCCTGTCACCATACATTGCTGGTATTGGCATGGTAAGATCAAAACTCTTACTAGAAAGAGGTGACAGGTCAAAGGATTCTGTGCCAAGTGCTGTGCTAGAATCACCCGAGCTAACAATTTTCGTTGCTAAACGCTGTGATGACCTTCCGCCCTGAGCAGCTAAATCAAGACTAGCGCGCAGGCGCAGCCCTAGAATGTTCTGCTCGGTGTTTGAGCTAAGCTTTATTTTTGCAGTAACTGTCTGCTTATTTGCGGAAAGTACACTCTCAAGTAGCTCTACAGCTATCGCCTGCTTTGATGGCAGCGTGGCACCCTCCTGAGATTTTTCAATTTTTTTTACCTGAGGCTTGCTAACATCATAGGGAGTAGCACTCGGGAACGGTGTGGGCTGTGCTTTTGCAGCCCAAGTTGCTTCAGGGAATGGCGCCACACAGACTGCAGTGCTAAGTACAAGCGTGAGTATTCTAATTAGTTTCATGGCTAAAGGGTTAAGTCCCAGCTGTAAGCAGTTAGTGCGCCCCCACAGGTGCGTTTAGCAGCAACAGCGTCGTTACGCTCATCGTTAGCATTGTCGTAGACTCTTGGGCGCTCAAGTGTAGCGTACACAGCGAATTCCTGAGCATTTTTGGCGTTGGTAGCCGCCTTACCATCAGTTTGGCAGAGGGTGAGAATGTAATCAGGAATGTTGATAACGGTAGCAGCCTGGGTTTCTGATAGTGGGTCGAATCGCTGAGCATTGAGCACGCCGTACTCCTGCAAGGCTTCAGCGATTGAGGCTGCAGTATACGGAGCGACGCCTTTACGCGTAATTTTTCCGCCACTTCCACCGTTCAAACCAACGCAATCAGCACCACCCCCCTCCATATACCCTCCATCGTAGTTTGTAGCCATACACGCTGGCACCGTGCTCTTGCGCGTAATAAAATAGCTCTTATTTGGGCTTAAATCACGGTACTGTTGAATTGAGGTAGTATAGGCATCAACATTAGCCCTGCGATTTGCATCGCGAGCGGTGGCACGAGTTTCAATGGTATTAACTACCAGCATAATGGCAAGTACTCCAACAGTGGTTACCACCACGAGTAACTCGAGCAGAGAGAAAGCAGCACGTGTTGAGTGCCATCGCAACATACTACTAGTATGAGATGCCACTGAGGCAGTGTCAAACCAGATTCTGCGGAACCTGACTGATACTTAGAAAGATTGAGTGGTCACACCTACTTACCTGATCAACCAGCAGCTACTCCCCCAGCCCGCAAAACCCGCTACAATAAATCCATGCGAATCTACTCTTGGAATGTGAATGGAATCCGTGCGGTACTCCGCAAGGATTTGTTTCAGCCTTTTATTGACGCCGAGCAGCCAGACATTCTCTGCCTGCAAGAAACAAAGGCACAGCCTGGTGAGGCAGTGATTGATCTGCCTGGCTACACAGAATTTTGGAACTCTGCTGACAAAAAGGGTTACTCCGGCACCGCAATTTTTACTAAGGAGAAACCTATATCTGTAAGCACCGACCTACCAGCAGACCTGTTGGAACGATACGACATGACCAAGGATGACTACGGCAACCCTAATACCGAGGGTCGTGTTCTAGTGGCGGAGTACGAAAAATTCTTTCTAATGACGGTGTACACCCCAAATGCCAAGGACGACCTAAGCCGCGTTGAGCTACGACACAAGCACTGGGATCCGGCTTTTTTGGAGTATGCCAAGCGCCTAGAGCAGACGAAGCCTGTGGTCTTTTGCGGTGATCTAAATGTTGCCCACACCGAGCTAGACCTAGCCCGCCCCAAACCAAATATTGGTAAGCGTGGCTTTACCAACGAAGAACGCGAGGGCTTCCAGAATTTTATTGATTCAGGCTTTGTAGACACCTTCCGACTATTTCATGAGGGCAATGGTTTTTACACCTGGTGGAGCCACTTTGCCAACGCCCGTGAGAACAATACCGGTTGGCGCATTGATTACTTTTTAGTCTCAGAATCTTTGAAGGCAAATGTAGTTGCCGCCGATATCCATCCCAATGTCCTAGGATCAGACCACTGTCCAGTGAGCGTTGAGCTGAGGTTTTAAGTATCACAAAAAAGAAAAGCCCCTTTAAGTGGGGATTTTCTTTTGGTGGACAATCGCGTTGCGGACTCGAACCACAACCGGCGTTGATGGATGCTCTTAGAGGGGAGCTGTTCCCCGATGTTTGGAAGGAAACAGCAGAGCCGGCTGAATTCAATATTGTTAGGCGGGCAAGGCGTCGGCACATAACGCGCCGTTCACGCAATGATCTTGGATTATGGTGTTAGGTTTATGCAGCGCCCTATAAACCTTGACAGATAGGCAAAAGTATGGTACTGTGGCGGCGTCATGTATACCTAAGTCCGGGTGTTGTCGGTCGTAGCAACCTTCTCTCACATTGAGGAGTTTGTCCGACCAGCAGCAGGCTGGTGAGGAGATACTATGACAACGAACCCAGATGACTGGAAACCCACCTACTACACCAGCAGAAGCCTCGGCACTGGCCGCTTGCTCAGCGATGAAGACTACATGGCCTTCCTCGGCGGTGACACCGCTGATTGGTCATTCGGAAAGCGACTTCGGGTGAAGCTCATTCTTTGCCTCCCCAGCTGGCGGAAAGTCGTCAAGCGATGGCGTGAAGATGAGCGCACCGTTCATGCTTGGGTGTATGGAGAGAAGAAATGAAGCCCACAACTATCGAGCAGACCTACATGCTTAGCGAACAGCTAGGTAGAGGGAGAGAAGTCTCGGATTGGGAATTCGCTTGTTTCACTCAAGGACACCATGAACAACTGAGCAAGCAAAGGCTAAAAAAGTTAAGTGAACTTTTTGCTGGAGCCCCATGGCTGAAAGTTGTGTTGCATGAACTTGCCAGACTGAAATGGCAAAAGTCTGAACTGACTCAGGAACAACGTGGAGATTTTATTCTTGAAATGCTGTCTGAACAACATGAAGGCCGTCTCCAATAGTGGAGGCGGTCTACTTTTTAAGCAAGCTCAAACACAAAAATCACCTTTCGGTGACTTTGCGCAATCGTTGCGTGAATGCAATTTTTTGGTGGACAATACTGGACACGCGCCAAGGGCGCGACACTTTCTGTGTCAGACACAGAAGCGCGAACGAACCCATGGTTTCTCGTCCAGGTGCTGGGTTACCAGTGAAAAAAGCAGTCTGAGACTGCCTTTTTCACTGGTGGACAATACTGGACTCGAACCAGTGACCTCTACAATGTCAATGTAGCGCTCTAACCACCTGAGCTAATTGTCCAAAACCACTCAGGTAGGATAGCAAAAAACCCTGAGTTTTGCCAGAAGCGCCATACCTTCCAACCCCATAAAAACTCACTTGGCTAAAATCGCCTGCGCGAGCGCGGCGTAGCCCTGATCATTTGGGTGAAACTTATCTTCAGACAGCACATTCTCTCCGGCAAATAGTTTCTCAGCGCTGTAGGTATAAAAATCAAAGATACGGATACTAGAGCGTTTAGCTGCCTCTTCGGCAATTATTACATTCAGCAACTTTGTACGCTCATCAGCCTGTGCCTTTAGGCGCTCTGGCACAGCGGGCGTACTCGATAGTTTTGGCACATTCAACAGTGTCACCTGGGCTTTACTAGCAACGGCGGCATCCATAATCTTACCCATTGCAGCCCTAAACTGCTGTGGGTCCGTTTGCCTGGTTACATCATTAGCACCAACCACAATGTAGAGCTCCTGCACCTGCACCGCTGCCAAGCGCGGAAGTTGCTCACTAGCAACTTGCGCCGCTAGGGCACCAGCTACGCCAAAGTTCCAGAGTCTCAGGTTACTTTTCTTTTCTTTTTCAGCTGCAAACAGGCGTGAGCCAAGGTTTTTATCACCTGCACTTGCGCCAACGCCCTGCGCCAAGCTATCACCCATAATCAGTAGGGCAGGCGTGAGGGTTTGTTGCGGCACCTTTGCATCGCCAAGCGCAGCACTGCCGGCATCAAACTGTAGGAGCAATCCGGTAGTTAAAATACCTACACCGGCTATCATCAAAAAGACAACTACCAGCAAAGCGTCACCAAACCGGTTACCGGTGCCAATCCGTCGCTTAGGCATGGGTACCTCCTTTGCGCTTAATTGAGGCAATTTTGCCGTCACCCATCGTAACCACAATGTCGCAGCGCGCGGCTACATCTAGGTTATGGGTAACTAGCACAATGGTTTGACCTTTCTGTTTGTTCAACTGCACGAGTAAGTCCATTATTTTTGTGGCATTTACGCTGTCTAGCTCTCCGGTTGGCTCATCTCCAAGCAGTATGGTGGGGTTGTTAATGAGGGCGCGAGCAATCGCTACACGTTGCTGCTGACCACCCGAGAGCTGGGTGGGAAAGTTATCCAGGCGTTCACCTAGCCCAACCTCCGTGAGAATATCGCGAGCACGCTGTAGGGCTTCACGCTTACTAGCTCCAGCGTAGAGCGCTGCTTCTGCTACGTTCTCGGTAGCGGTAAGCGTTGGAAGCAGGTTAAAGCCCTGAAAAATAAAGCCGATTTCCTTGGCGCGGATGGATGGTAGAGCCCGACGTGGCGCTTTTTCTACACACACATCACCAATAAACAGAGAGCCACGCTGCGCTTTATCGAGCACTCCTAGTATATGCATGAGTGTTGACTTACCCGATCCTGACGGACCGATAATCGCAACCAAATCTCCCTGGTTAATCGTGAGTGAAACGCCATCAAGCGCACGCACCTCGTTCTCCTTGCCAGGGTTGTAGTACTTAACCAAATTTTCTGCGGTAATTGCGGCTTTCATGGTGGTTAACGCTCTCGATTTAGTGCATCTATTGGCAGCATGCGTGAGGCCTTAATGGCGGGGCCAAGGCCAGCGAGCATAGCGAGTAGTACAGAGAAAGCATAGGAACCCACTAGTAGGCGTGGCGTTACCTGAAATAGAGCGCTACCGTTGCTCGCCGTACGCAGGTTAATAAACTGGATAAGCAGCTCGCCCAAGAATAGCCCGAGCAACCCTCCGAGTAGTCCTATAACCGCAGCCTCAGCTATAAAGTCACGGAGTATCCTAAAATCAGAGGCCCCAAGCGCTTTGCGGATACCAATTTCGCGCGTACGCTCGGCAACGGCCATAATCATGGTATTAATTACCGACAAGCTACCGATCAGCAGAGCAATTAAGGCCGCACCAAATACAATGGTATTGAACAAGCGAGCACTCTCTTCTACCTGGTCGCGGAAACTATTTGGATCCAGCGCCTTTACGTTAGCAACGGAACTATTTACCGCTGCCACTACAGCCGCGGCATCCCTGCCAACTTCTGGGAAGACTACTATCTGTGAAGCAAGCTGGGTAACTGGCACTTCTACAGTGGAGCGTACGGTTGAACCTTGACCGTAGAGCAGCTGTGCATCTGGCAGCGCCATCACGGCTGCGGTATCGTTTATGGTAAAACTCTTCTGATACACACCCACCACGGTGAAGGTGCTACCACTAATGAGGATGGTATCACCTAGCTTTTTTTGTACTTGTTTCTGTAGATCCTCTCCCAAAACTACTACGCCTCGCTCGCCGAGCATGAGGTCGCGACCTGCCCGCAAGGCGAGTGGCTGAGGATCGTTTTTATTAGCCTCTGCATCACGCCCGATTATAAACGGTGGCTGACCAAAGGAACTTCCGCCACGATTAGCGTCGGGGTATAGGGTGACAATCTCTGGGTACGCAGCTTTTACACCTGGTACGGCACGAATATCCGCCAGCGCCGAAACACTCATAGGGCTTGCTACCCGAAAAATATTGCCGCTATTTGAGGCATCTTGCACTAAAATACGACTTGCGTAGTACCCAACACCGCCATTCACGATTAGGTTAATACGCTCAGCTAGTGCTCCCACCACAACCAGGGCAAAAATACCAATGGCAATGCCAAGAGTGGTCAGGATTGATCGACTAGGCCGACGGGTTATGGTGCGAAGGATGTGCATTACTCCTCTGACTTTCCAGAAACAAATTTGGCCGAAACCTGAATGCGACGTTTATCTCCCTTACTATCCACGTACTCAAGGGTATTGTTCTTCATAAAGTAGGCAACCAATTCATCTGCCAAGAGTTTCTTGGTTTCTTTAATATCCATGGCAAGCTCTTTCATCTCTTCTACAAGTTTGCGATTGCCCGGCTCATTCATGAGGGCTTCTTTGGCTAGGTTGTAGCGCTTCTTAGCGTCCTTTGCTTTTTCATCAAGCTCCTCTAGCTCACCGTCACCACGAATACCATCATCTAGCATTTCCTTCTTAGTTTTGTACTCTTGCTCAGCTTTTTCTAGTAGGGCGAGCCGCTTTTCGATATCTGCCTGTGCCATATACTCGGTTACTGGTTAACTACTGCAGTGTACCAGAACATTGACAGATAAGAAAAACGGTATATAGTCTCGGCCTATGGAGGGCATGAACTTTGAATACAAAACCTAGTAATACTAAGGGCAGCCGAGGTTTTGCCCAACGACCAACCACTGTGAGTGCTTGGCTAGCCTGGCCACTGCGAGAAGCTCTGTTCCAAATCTGCAGGGTACTCGCCTACCTGGCCAGCTTGCCGAGTGGTGGCATTCGCATTCAAGGAGACCGCAGGCTGCTACGCAACCTGGAGCGGGAGCACGGCAGGCGCGTCGGCGCGCTGGTGGTGTCTAACCACGCCAGCATGTTCGATATCTTTCTCAGCCATGTGGCGGTTATAGCCATGGGTCGCCGTGGCTACTACTTGGCAAAGAAAGAGCTGTTTACCAACCCGTTGGTTGGTGGACTACTGAGGTTTCTGGGAGCCATCCCCCTAGATCGATCGGGAACAGCCAAGGAACAGCTGGCGGCGCTCAACACTGCCAGCCGCCTGATTGCAGAAGGCAATGTAGTCACCATGTACCCTGAAGGTACTCGTTCAA
>JAYRWT010000042.1:0-2129 GCA_041917855.1 Patescibacteria group bacterium
CTGCACTTGGCAGACAGGCGCGCACCAAGCTCTGCAACTGCCTACTACTAACCGAAGCGGACTGCCTATACCTTGGAATTACTTCTGGTTGCTGCAGTAGAAAGGGATTTTGCAAAATTTTCTTCCCCTGAAAAAACCCTATCTGACCAACCATGGTCCACTCACTGCCAACCTGAACCTTATCCTTTAAATAGGGCTGATTAAACCACTGTGCTTGTAACTGACCCGAATCATCGGATAGCAGCGCGCGTAGTACGGTCATGCCACGCTGCTTCGTCCTACCCAACTCTACCCTGTCTATGGTTGCCGATACCGCAACTACCTCTCCTGGTTTAACCAGGGCAAGCGGCCGTGGTAGGCTTGCGTCTATATAGGCACGGGGAAACCAGTGCAAAATGTCCCAGATAGTAGTAATCCCCATATTCTCAAGCGCGTGACCTGTTTTTGGCCCAACTCCTGGTAGTAACTGGGGGGAATCGAATAATTCGTACCGCATAGCCCTATGCTAGCGGTACCTCACCTACCACGCCACCTCCAATTACCCGTTCACCCTGGTAGAACACTACCGACTGACCTGCTGCAACTGCCCATGCCGGCTCATGCAAGTACAGATCTATACCCTCACCTTTTGTAATACTGGCTACAGGATATGATTTCCCCCTGTAGCGCACCTGGCAGGAAACTTCGCCCGTTGTAATGTACGTTGCCAAAGTATCGACCTTCGATACAATGTCGTTATTTTCAGATTGCTCTGTAAGATGCAGATTTTCTAATAGTATATGCTTAACGTAGATGTCTCGATCGTCGTGGTTATCGGAAATGTAGATGGCATTCTTTGCGATATCCTTGTAAATGCAGTACACGGGAGGAACTTGATTTGTGCTCCTATACTTACTATAAGCCAAGTTATCCATCCACGTGCCCATACGTTCACCTATGGTGTGGAACATAACGCCATCGTGCATGCCAACCACCCGTGCCTCGGCAATGCGCTGACTGAAAGTAAGTCCATTTTCTAAGCGCGGCAGCAGGTAAAGTTTACCTTTTACAGGTTTAATTTGCTCGGCAAGAAACTTCTGTAGGTCAATGTGACCAATAAAACAAATGCCTTGACTGTCCTTTTTTTCAGATGTTACGAGATTCTTACTACGAGCATACTCGCGCACTTGATCCTTATGCATCGACCCTACAGGAAGAAGAATCTTATCGAGTTGTCTCGACCCTAGAGTGTATAGGAAATACGACTGATCTTTGTTTGTGTCTACACCACGGCTTAAAAATTTCTGCTTAGAATGCTCTACAAGGCGCGCGTAGTGGCCAGTGGCTATGTATGCACCTCCAAGCTGCTCTGCAAAGCGTAGAAAGGCCGCAAACTTGATCTCTTTGTTACACATAATGTCGGGATTAGGCGTCCGACCTTTCTGATACTCAGAGATAAAGTAGTCTACAACCAATTCTTTGTATTCCTTTTCAAAATTTACACTGCGAAACGGTATACCCAACTGGTTACAGACGGCCTCTGCGTCAGCCTGATCTTGCTCCCATGGGCAATCTGTTAAGGACTGGATTGTATCTGGGCTCCAGTTCTTCATGAAGACCCCTTCCACATCAAAGCCCTGCTCCTTAAGGAGAGCAGCGGCTACAGAGGAATCCACTCCTCCTGACATGGCAACAATTACCTTTTGTGACATAGCGGAAGTCTAGCAGAATAGGTAGCATAATTCCAGCCAGCACTTACTGCATCTGTGAAAGTAATAGAACATATGAAACTCCCCTTGTAACCTTTTATTTACTGTCTTATACTAAGTCTGTTATAAAATCTAACAAAATATATGCAGAAGAACGCCGCTTTTGACGCCCTGATTGCCTTTGGCTTAGACGAAAAATCAGCCACTGCTTACATTGGCTTACTAAAATTACAGCGCGCAACTGTGCTGCAGCTTTCACGCGAAGCCAAGCTTGAGCGTAGTGGCCTCTATGCCGTACTCGAGGATCTTACCAAGCGCGGTCTGGTTCATGAGCAGGTAGATGAACGTGGTAGTAAGCTATATATACCAGCTGCACCTAATCGCCTGATTGACCTGGAACGTGAGCGTTACAGCCGGCTAGAATCCAGCCTCCCACTACTC
>JAYRWT010000043.1:0-10753 GCA_041917855.1 Patescibacteria group bacterium
ACCTGGGCCAACAGATCTGCACCGGACCCCGCAAAGAGACTGTGTTCCCCTCCCAGATCGTTAATGACTAGTGCTTTGATCTCTGCGAAGTTGCCTGCTGCACAGAGTAGAGTGGTTCGGTGCTCGCCTTCTCTCTTGAAGGCTGCAAACCTTACATCCTGCTTGAGCAACTCTAGCACGAGCTTGACGCGCGCATTCTCTTGGCGCGTCTCCAGGGCCTCGTTAGCTCTGTCGTGATCAGCGGCATAAAAGCCGCGCGCCTTCTTCTCCTGATCGATGTAAGCTGCCAGGACCGCCCTTACAGCAGCCGAGGTTCCATTCAAGTTGTCGTGGTCCATGGTTCTCCTTTGGCAGCCCTTGCTGCCACAATCCTGACCCAAAACTAACAGAAACCTGACAAAACTCAATCTAACTCATTGCGGCTAGTCCCCTTTTCTGGTACAGTAGCTCTGCCATTGGTTAGTATCTAAACCAAAACAACCCATCAGATTCAGCGCTCAGCGCTGGTAATTGTCATATGTCAGTCAACACCTACGAAGTCACCTTCATTCTTGGCGAGGAAGCTACGGAGAAAGACGCTCAGGCTAAAGTTGCAGAACTCGAAAAGTACCTTGGTACTCTAGAGGGCAGCATCACCAAAACCGAGCTCTGGGGCCGTCGCGAACTCGCGTACAAAATCCGTCGCCACCGTAGTGGTTTCTACACCACCATCTGGATCACCCTTCCTGCCAAGCAGGTAGCCACCCTTGAAAAGCAGCTGCGCTTTGACGAATCAGTTATCCGCTCCCTTGTTACCGTTGCCTACACCACTGCTCAGCCAGGTAGTCTCTACCCTGTTGTAGAGGAAGAAGCTCCTGCTAAGCCACGTGCTAAGCGCGGTGAAAAGACGGAGGAAACTGTTACCGCCGAAGAAGAGCTCCGTCGCACTACCAAAACCAGCACTAAAAAAGCTGCTAAGGAAGAAGTGACAGAAGATGAAGAACTCGATTCAGAAGAAGACCGCCTCAAGAAGCTCGATGAAGCTCTTGGCGACATTCTCACCGACGAGGAATAATCTTACTCCACGTAACTACCACCCATGCTCAACCTAAATCGTATAGAAGTTATCGGAAACCTTACCCGCGATCCTGAGCAGCGGTTTACAACTACAAACCAGTCAGTCGTTTCTGTAACTGTAGCTACCAACCGTCGCTACAAAGACCAAACCGGCAACTGGGTAGACTCCCCAGCTGAGTACCACGACATTGTAATCTGGGCACAGCTAGGCGAGCGATGCGCACAAATCCTTAAAAAGGGTGACCGCATCTACGTCGCTGGTCGTCTGCAGACCCGTTCCTGGGAAGCACAAGACGGTCAAAAGAAGTACAAAACCGAAATCATTGCCGACTCCGTGATTGGTCCAGACCAGATCAATAAGAACATGGGCGGCGCAATGGGTGGCGATGACTTTGCTATGCCAGATACGGCAGCAAAGGCTCCAGCCAAAAAGTCATCAGCCAAGGCCTCTGAGCCAGCAGCTGAAGACGAAATTAACATTGAAGACATTCCATTCTAAGTTTTATTCATGCCTCCATCACACAAGTCACAGACTAAGGGCGGCTACCCTGTTGCACGCAAGCGTCGTGCCCAGATCGCACGCTCTGTTCGCGAGATTGACCACAAAAACCTCGCTCTAATCAAGCGCTACACCAACGAGTGGGGCCAGATTGAATCACGTCGCCGCAGTGGCAATGCGCCTGCAACCCAGCGCATGATTGCTACCGCCATTAAGCGCGCACGTCACCTTGCTTTACTGCCATTCGTTAAGCGCTAGTTACTATGCTTGGAATTACCGACCTTAAAACCGGTACTACTATCGACATGGAGGGTAACCCTTTTGTCGTAGTTGATTACCAGCACAGCAAAATGGGCCGCGGCGGCGCAGTACTGCGTACTAAGCTCCGCAACCTAAAGACTGGTGCCGTTGTTGATATCACCTTTAAGAGTAGTGACAAATTCGAAGAAGCAGTCCTGCAAAAGCGCTCATGCTCCTTCCTCTACGCTGAGGGTGATAGCTACAGCTTTATGGACAGTGAAAGCTTTGACCAGTTTACCTTGACCAAGGCCGAAGTTGGTGACAAAGCCCGCTTCCTAAAAGAAGGTGCAGAGATTCAAATTCTCTTCTACGAAGAGAAGCCAGTCAGCATTGTTCTGCCAATCAAGATGGAGTTTGAGATCACCCACACCGAACCTGGTGTTAAGGGTGATACCGCCCAGGGAGGTACTAAGCCTGCCACAATTGAGACTGGCGCAACCATCACCGTTCCCCTGTTTGTAAAGATTGGCGACATCGTCCGTGTAAATACCGAAGAAGGCACCTACGTAGAGCGCGCCAACAAGTAGGTATGCGCCACTACCTCCCAATGTTCGCCCGCCATGCGATTGTAGGCGGGTTTTTGGGTTTTATTACCACCTTTTTGATTGACTCTTACCTAGACAGTGAGAGCAAGCTATTAGTGCTACTCCTGTTTATTGGCTTGTCCGTGATTGCTGGTAGTATGCTTGAGCTCTACTTTCCAGCGGCGCAAGGCAAAAAGAGCGTAGCCGACGAAGATATTGTTGAGTAGCAGAATACTCGCGTGTTATACTAAAAGCCACAAGCAATAAGGAGGGACTATGCTCAAGTGGCTCATGGGACAATCAGATGAAAAGCAGGCTACGCCAGCAAGTTCATCACCATCAACAAGTACGGTACCAGCTAGTCCAGCGACTACTACTTCTGGCAGTGCTACACCTGCCACAACCACAACGCCTGCACCCAGTGTACCAGCAACTGAGCAACCGGCAGCTGCAGTTGTTGGTAAACCAGTGGCCTGGGTAACGCCAGCAACGCCGCCTACTCCCGCTGCTGCGCCAATGCCTGCACCAGCACCTCCTGCCCCCGCTCCAGCCTCAGACGCTGCAGCAACTCCAGTTGTACAGCCTGCCACAACTGAAGAGCCAACTAGCAAGCAAGAGGTAGTACAAGAACCAAAAGACGAGGCAAAGATTGAGATTAAGCTAGACCCTAGCTTTACTGAAACTACCCCTGCAGCTAGCACCTCCCCAGAAGGCACAGAGAAAGCCGTACGCTCAGAAACTAATGACGGGCAAGTACCGGCAGAATCTGTCGCAACAAGCTCTATCTTCCCTGACAACTCTGACATCTTCTCTGACTTACTCGAAACTGACGTAAAGCCTGAGCCTAACAACGAGCAAGTACCAGAAGCACCTGCAGCAGATCAGTCAGCCACCGAATCAATGCCTGAGCCCAAACCTGAAGAAGCTGAGGAGGTTCACACTGAGTACACTGCAACCATTAGCCCAGAAGAGCCTACTCACCAGGCTGAACCTGTGCACGCCGAACCAGACCACGCCCCAGCAGTACCTACCGAGACAGAGCCTGTAGACGAACAAGAACTCCCAGATGTTGCCGCCGAGGTAAAGCGCATTCTAAATGAGCGCTGGTTGGACTATAGTCACAAGCAAATTTCCCAGCTTGAGACCGAGCTAGCAGAAGTAACCACCGAAATTGAAGCCGCCGAGCAAAAGCGTCACGAGATTGAGCAAGGTCTGGCCGAAATGCGCAGCAACAAAGAGAGCACTACTCGTAAAATTGAGAGCTGGAAACGCAAACTAGAGGAAGCCAAAGAAACCTCTGATAAGATAATTAGCAACCTAGAAGCACTCTAGTTTTCTTAGATAAACGGTAAAGGACCCAAGCGCATAGCAGCGCAAGGGTCCTTGTTCGTCTAGGAGTGCCTAAGCGTAGGCAGTTAGTCGGGGGTGGGACGAGTGGTTTGCCCACCACTTGGATGATTTGCCACCCCTAAAGAGTGGCGTTTGTTTGCTGCTCCTGCACAGCAGCCTGATAAGTCGCTGAGACTTGGCCCCACGGTGCTGGGGACAGCGCGACCTGCTCTAGTGTCAGTACAGCCTTGGGCCCCTAGAGAGGGTTCGGGGCTTTTTGCTCAGTGATGAGCGGTTAGAGTGATCCGCTGCAGTAGCGGAAAGGCTGATACCTCTAGCTTGGCCAGTGCAGCCAATGCTAGCACCACTAGTATTTACGCTTATTCTTGCCTTAGTCAAGTGAATCACCCAAAAATACCGGCCCTAAGGGCCGGTATTTTGCTTCCGGTACTCTTGAATACCTTAGTAATCCATGCCACCCATTCCGCCTGCCGGCATAGCCGGAGCTTCTGGTTTTGGCTTTTCTGAGATTAGCACTTCGGTGGTAAGCACCATGGCTGCAACTGAGGCGGCGTTGGTGAGCGCAGAGGAAGTAACCTTGAAAGGATCGATAATACCCGCTTCCAGCATGTTCACGTACTCGCCGGTTAGGGCGTTGTACCCAATACCCTTAGCTGAGGTGCGCACTTCTTTGGCAACAACAGCGCCATCTACACCGGCATTCATCGCAATCTGACGTAGAGGCTGCTCTAGTGCGCGCTTGAGCATGTCTACACCAATCTGCTCTTCACCCTGCAGCTTGAGCTTGTCTAGGGCGTCTATGGCATCTACAAGGGCTACGCCACCGCCTGGCAAAATGCCGCCGTCTACTTCATCTACAGCAGCCTTGGTAGCGGCCAGGGCGTCTTCAATACGGTACTTCTTTTCCTTCATTTCAACTTCGGTGGCCGCACCAACCTTGATTACACCAACCCCGCCAGAAAGCTTAGCTAAGCGCTCACGTAGCTTTTCTTTGTCGTAGGTAGATTCGGTCTTTTCAATCTGACCTTTAATCTGGCTCACGCGCAACTCAATCTCTTTCTTATTGCCCTTGCCACCAACGATAGTGGTTTTTTCCTTGGTTGCCATTACTTTATCGGCACGACCAAGCAGGTCTACGGTCACGTTCTCCAGCTTAATGCCGAGCTCATCGGAGACAACCTGGGCTCCGGTTAGAGCGGCAATGTCACGTAGCATCTCCTTGCGACGATCACCAAAGCTCGGAGCCTTAATTGCCAGGGTGTTAAAGCTGCCGCGAATCTTGTTCAGTAGTAGTGTGGTGAGTGCTTCACCGTCTACATCCTCGGCAATAATCACCAGATTCTTGCGGCCCATCTGCGCCATACTCTCAAGGAGTGGCAGTAGTTCCTGGATGGATGAAATCTTTTTGTCAGAAATCAGGATGAGGGCGTCGGTAAAGACAGCCTCCATGCGCTGTGGATCAGTCACCATGTATGGACTGATGTAGCCGTTATCAAACTGCAAACCTTCTACTACATCTGTTGAGTAACCAAAAGTCTGGCCTTCTTCTACGGTGATTACACCAGCGCGGCCTACCTTGGTCATTACATCGGCAATCAGTTTGCCAACCTCTGGATCACCGGCAGAGATGCTGGCCACATGAGCAATATCCTCACCTTTTACCTCTTTTCGCATCTTACGGAGCGCATCTACTACAGCGTGAGCGCCTTTCTCAATGCCATGACGTACGATCATTGGGTTAGCACCTGCGGCAACAACCTTTAAGCCCTCGTTAATCATAGCCTGGGCCAAAACGGTGGCCGTAGTAGTACCATCGCCCGCTACATCGTTAGTCTTTGAGGCAACCTCTTTAATCAGTTGCGCCCCCATGTTCTCAAACTTGTCTTCAAGCTCGATTTCTTTTGCAATGGTTACGCCGTCGTTGGTGATCACCGGGCCGCCAAAGCTTTTTTCAATTACTACGTTACGGCCCTTAGGGCCAAGGGTAACCTTAACTGAGTCCGCTAAGGTGTTCACGCCCAGCTTAAGCTTGGCACGGGCTTCATCTGAGAAAGCAATCATTTTTGGCATGGTTTCTCCTGTATTTCTTACTATTTAATGACGCCGAGAATATCGTGACTCTCGAGTATGTAGTAGTCTTCGTTGTCGATTTTAACCTCTGTTGGGCCGTACTTTGTAAACATAACAGTACCGCCAACCTCTACGCCCATCTCTTTAAAGCTCACAAGGGTTTGAGCATGGTACTTTCCCTGGCCAACAGCAATCACCTTGCCGGTTTGTGGCTTTTCCTTAGCGCTATCTGGCAGTAAAATTCCGCCCTTGGTCATCTCTTCACTATCCAGTGGTTTAACCAGAATGTGGTCTCCAATCGGGTGCAGCATAGTCTGAAGGTTATCTTATATTTTTTAGGCATCAACCGCTTTTGGGGCGATTTTTTACCCTGGTATGCATTCAAATTGTAAAGTTTTCTTTACACTCTGTCAACGGCCGTGAACCTCAAAGGAGTATGGGTTCAATCGACCAAGGAGCACTTCCCTTGCGGTTCAGACGCAGAGGCCATACAATGGTGTTGTACATAATATTTTCCAATGCAAGAAGAACCACATGTTCCAATGGCTACTGTAGGTGGCCCAAGCGCTTACGAACAGGACCTGGTGCAACAAGAGGTTGCGCGCGATGGAGAGGTACAAGCAGAAAAACAGGCAGTGGTGGCCAACCTAATAGGAAAGTCTGAACATCAACCAGCAGCTGAGCTACCGCCGGCCATTGACACAATCATTACCGCTGGCGTTAGCGAGCTAATGCATAAGGTTGGTGATGAAGCGACCCGCCTTGCCGCACAAGAACTGGGAGTTGAGCCTGAAAAGCTCATGCACGCTGTTGAGCTACGCAACAAAATACTTGACCAGGCAGAGGAAGGCATCCGGCGCAACTTCTTAAGTCCTCGCGAGCAACAGAAGCTGATGGATCAGATTTACAAAACCCAATACGGCAACTTTTCGGAAGCAGACCACTAGGTACAAATACGATACAAGAAGAGGCGGGGCCGTAGTGGCCTCGCCTCTCTTTTTTCTATCGGGAGCTAGGATCTAGCTCCCGAAAAGACGTACCGGTCGAATACTGGTCGACCCAACATACCTGCAATGAGCCACTCTGCAGCAACTCCTTTAGTGTGTAGTTCTCGTCCCCTTCCTTGATTCGGGAGAACTAACAATAGATCAGCGGTAAGTTCCGAGAGTCCGTTCTCTACGTCTGCAGCAACAGCTTTATTGCCGTTGGCACGCATATGTTCAGTTACCGCATAAAATGACGAGATTCGATGTGTCGCAAGTGCGACTTCACGCTTGTTCGGCATCATGACTCTCACTGAATCCAAAAGACTATACAATAAAACTGCCAAATTGTCAATCCTCTAGCAGTCTTTTGTTTTAACCTTCGCGCTGAGTATGACAGTATTTTGACATAAAAATAAGGGTCCCGGTATGCGTTGCACACCAGAACCCTTTGGATTGATCATTCAGGAACTTACCCTTTTGGGTCCGCCGGCCTGGTTACTTCCAGCTCCGTAACACCAGAAGGGACGACGGCCTTTCGACCAACAATGGGCGTAGCCCCACGGTCTTTGAACATAAGCCCCGTAACTGAGACTCCATCTGGAACCCCAAGTTTTGCGGCAACATCACCCAACGTGAGTCCTTCTTCCCATTTGATCACGTCCGTCTTTGCCCCGTAGGACACAACGATGGACGCTTGTGTGACCGAAGTTCCCGGTCTACCGGAGGCTTCGGGAAGGACGGTTCCGCCCTTACTATTGCTCATAGCTTGACTCATGCTTTACTTCCTTCTCTGGATCTCAGCGACCAGTAAGTCGCCCTCGTTGCATTGCCTGATATATCCAGAAAGACTTCGTCAGGCATACCCCTATTATCCAGGTATTGACTAAGAAGCAAAAGCATCTCGGCCGCCACCAGGTTATTCACCACCAAAAACTGTGGCTCGTATCGTGCTAGCACGTCGCAGCCATCTGCCGCCTCCTGTTCAACAGGGTGCAGATCGGTGGGGTTAGCAATCTCGGGATGCAGATCGCTAGTGAAGGGATTGGTTAGGTCCTCACCGTTGGCACGGTGGTAAACCATAACATGTCCTGAGTTGTCAGTGTTCCCTCCTGATATGATTACCACGTCTTTCAGGTCTGAACAATGCTCAGAGACAATCTTTCGTGTTGCATGGTTGTCGACTGCCAACAACACAATGTTTCCCTCAAAGATCGTTTTGGCCGCAGTATCGTAGACGATGTACTGATCAACCGTTGAGAATCTTATGCGGGAAAACTTTGGTTTTAGCTCTGCAGCAACCACACTTGTCTTCTGCCCAACTCCGGCAAACTGACGCTCCACATTATGTGTTGCGTAGGTATCACCGTCCACTAGACAGATCTCTATCTCATCTAAGCCACGGTTGTAGCAGAGATACTGGCAAAGCGGGCGCACAAGCGCGCTACCAATGCCACCTAAACCTACTACCACGATTCTGGTTTTCTTACGCATCGACTGCCTCCTCCATGCTGGCCGCTTGCCCAACCTTAAAGGCCTCACTTGGCTCCGGGATCAACAGATGCTTCTCCAGAATCGCGAGCAGCTCTGCTTCTCCAAGTACCAATACGGTAGCCAATACGCTCTCATCCAAGAAATCTGGGAGCTGCTCTGATAGCACGCTATCTAGCAACTCCCTAAGATCACTTTCAGCTTGTTCCTTGCACGTAGTCAGCAGATCTACCAGCGCCTCTCGGATCACCCGTCGGTTTTGGTTAGGGAACTCTTCGCCTTGCGCAAATTGTGCTAAGCGATTTTGTACCCGCCCAAGCAGATTAGTACCTTCGCTCTGTACCTCCTCAGCAAAGAATTTCTCCTGCGAATCCTCTCGCACCTCGTAAGAACCCTGTAGCATAGTCTGCAGCACACTTATAGGAGTACACTTAGAGCTCGGGAAGTCAACATCTAAGATGAATCCCGGATTCTCCATGCTGTTCCTGTACCAGGCTTCGAGCGTTTCTACCCTCGGATCTGCCCCTCGCAGGGCATCCCATGAGCGAGTCAGAGAGTCGGTAAATGGAGCTGTATACCAAAAGGCGATATGGTTCTCAGCGATATCTCCGGGGCTTCCCTCTGGGCTGACTTTATTCGAGCCTAAACAGATTGACCCATTAAGCTCCTCGTAGTTAGGCATTGCTGCAGCCAGCAGTGAGTCATCCAGTGCTCTTAGTGGGTTTACCGCAAAGAAAACTGACATCTGCGTCCGTCGCCCTGGGCACACCGCGCAGACAAAGATCTGATACGGCAAAGCCAGTGGGATAACGTATCCACCATCACTATCTCGGATCAGGCTACTCTTGAATTCTTCTGTCTCACCTGTCAGTAACTTCCGGCTGAACTTCAGGCTCCTTACACTCGGTGGACGAACAATCACGTAAAAATGAGTATTCGCCACCGTTGAAGCGTAGACCGCTCCTTCAGGTAATAAGCTGTTATCAGCAAAGCGCCATCCATTCGCCCCCTTGTCGGTGCTTATGTAGTGGCGAGTAAGCAGCCCAATATTTTGAGCGTACTGCTCCACGTAGCCCTGCAGGTCAACCACAAGTGCAGCACGAGATCGGCTCCCGTGCGCTCTTGTAAGCTCTGTGACAAGCTTTGCTAGAAGCTCGGCGTGATCAGTCTGACTAACAAGTTGGGCAGAACGCCTCTGCGTTGACATAATCACCTCCGCCAGTACCCGCGCAAGTGCGTTTACTGCTTCGGTTTTTCTCAGTTCTTCGCTGCGCAAGAGGGCAGATCGTACTCTATTCTGAAACAGGTCATGCACTCCCGCCTGTAGGCGTTTCCGTACCGCTTGTAGCAGCATTCTCTGAAAGCCAAAGAAACTAGCTACACTTTCAGCGAATAGCCCTCCCCCCACCTTGCTATACAGAAAGCGCAGGGAGGTGATGCCATTTTCATGCAGTACCAAAAGTTTTGTACCATCAGCGCCTATGGAGTACTCTCTCATCTGGTTTTTGAAAGTCCAGTAGTTTGAATCCTCAGCTGAATCCAAGAGAGATGTTGCAATGGCGCTGACCACAATTAGTGCGAAGATCGCGACAATCTCGTAGAAGTCCAGCTTTCCTACTACTAGTATCGTCCCCAAAAAAAGACAGACGACACAGGCAGTGAAGACAACTATAAATCTTTTATAGCTCATCTCACATATTCCTCCTGTCGATTTTCAAACGAGTTACCTCGTACGAATTAGGTGTTGTATATCAAAAAACTCCACCTTTGTCATTAGGTGGAGACTTAAAAAACAAAAAAGCCACTCACATATTTGAACGCGAGCGGGTCATGTATGGTTTAAACCCATGTGCGTGTGAGTGGCTTAGACTTTCAGGATGTCTGGTCTTCCCAAACAAAACATTGTGTCCAGCTTAGGATGGAGATCATCCTGACAGGCGCTCTGTGATAAAGGTTCAAAACTTTTTTATGTATTGTTTTGGAACAGAGCTTGTTGAGGCAGATATAGTAGCGCCTCAACACAACTATTATATGACAAATGCCCTTCCCGGTCAACCATTTTAACCTGTAAAGTGGGTCGATGCCTAAAAATAAATACTGCTAGAGCCACTTTTTTTATTATTTCTTTTTTTAGTAATTGCCAGATTTGGGGCAAAAATCCCTCTGCTTGTCGCGCTAACGTAGGCCGTGGCGCAGAGCTAATACATCGATGGACAATGCTTCTAGCAAACCTGTTGGCTCATTTTCTTTCGAAATATGAATATTGGCCCGCTCAGCAGCTCGCAGTAGTAGCCAGTCTGCCACAATTGGATTTTTACTGAGCATACATCCATGCATGTAACTACCAATGCTATTCTGGTACATAATTCCTTCTGTTGTCGACGTGCCATCATTGCCCCAGCCTCTGATTACTGTGCCGAGTGGCTGTGCAGAGTTACCTAGATAGGTGCGGCCGCCGTGATTCTCAAATCCGTAGAGCT